>DATIAI010000655.1:0-2709 GCA_035458065.1 Algoriphagus sp.
TTTGGCAATTTTAAATACCCAGCTTTAAAAAGCTGGGCTATTACAGCGTGTGCCTTCAGCACCTTGTCACTATCCATCTGGTGCAATATCCAAGGACCCCATTTGATTTGCAAGTCGAATAAACTCCATCCAAGCCAACCCTCTTTACCAAATTGTTTCCTCGGTTAAGCTTTCATGAAGATTAGCCTCCATGTTAATTTTTAACATGATCCCCGCTAGGCCTCGCTCTAGTTTTGAGCCATTAACCAACCGCTTAAATCTATGAGAATCAAAACCTTTACTAAACTGCTGTTTGTGGCTCTGATGCTTTTTTTCAGTAGCTCACTACAGCAAAATGCTTATTCACAGGCAGTTAACGCAACGGTTTCTGGTAAAGTCACCGATACAGATGGAGAATCCCTCATCGGTGCCCAAATCCTGATCAAAAATGAACTCACAGGTTTTACCGCCACCTCAGTTACCGGCATGACAGGCAATTACCTGATCACTCAAATACCCTTGGGAACAAATTACTCCATCACAGCTACCTACATGGGTTTTGGCTCCAAAACATTCACGGGAGTTTCTCTTAATCAGGGGGACAACATCAAATATGACATCAAACTCAGCGAAGAAGCCCAGCAACTTAACGAAATAAGCGTGGAGGCCAACTCTATTTCAAATAGCATTTCTAGGCTAGGTAGCTCCACGGCCGTTTCAGCTAAGGATATGGCTTCATTGCCTGTAAACGGAAGAAATTTCACCTCACTGGTAGATCTTTCTCCGGTTGCCAATGGGAACAGTCTTTTGGGTCAGCTTTTTTCTTCCACCAATTATACCATCGATGGAATGACTAACAGAAGCCCTCTCTCTAGTGGGTCTACCAACAGAGGTCCATTCTCGATTTCCATGGAAGCAATCCGGGAATTTGAAGTGGTAACCAATGACTACGACGTCACCAATGGACGAAGTGGTGGGGGGATCATCAGTGCTGTGACCAAAACGGGTACAAACCGCGTGGAAGGTTCCGCCTTCTTTTTCAATAGAGCAGATTGGCTGGCCAGCAAATACGATATCCGGGGTAATCCCAGACAAAATGAATTCTCAATTCAGCAATATGGGGTCACCTTGGGCGGACCTATAATCAAGGATAAACTTCATTATTTCATTGCATACGATGGACAACGGGATGCCCAACCTTTGTTTATTGCAGACATTCAAACACCCGAAGATGAAATTAGGTATAACCTTTCGCAGGAATCCCTGGACAGATATCTCCAGATTTCCCGCTCCAAATACGGCGTTGCTGAATCCCCTCAGACGGGAAGTTTCGACAAACTTAGGTATTCCCACACCGCTTTTGCACGATTGGACTATCAAATCAATGCTTCCAATTTGCTGACTGTCCGAAATAACTTCTCTTGGGATTTGAACAGTCAGGGTGTTTCTGATAACACCACGATCAACTTGTACGAAGTGTATGGAGATCACCTTTCAAAGGCTAATAGTTTGATGGCTTCTCTTCGTACTGTGCTAGCTCCTAACCTGACCAACGAACTTAAACTCCAATACCTCTATACCTTGGATGATGGGCGCCCAAGTGCTCAACTTCCAAGTGAAAATATCCCAAGAGCCATCGTTCAGCGAGTGGAGTCTGTGGTCAATGATCGAAATGTGAATACCAACATCCAGATAGGAGGGCAGCGATACTTGCCTGAAAGATTTGAATCCCATGTCTATCAATTGGTCAACAACCTCTACTACAACAAAGGGAAGACAAACTATACCTTTGGAATGGATCTTTTGATGAATAAGCTTACTTCTCTTGCGACAAGTGAGTTTAATGGAAGATTTTGGTTCACAGGATTGGATAATTTCGATAACCTGAGGCCTTACCGATATGCTCGAGAGGTTGCCTTAGTTGATCCCACTGTCAAACAAAACATTTTTGGAGGGGGTATTTATGCCCAGGCTGATACAGATCTTGGTCGGGGTATGGAACTCATAGTAGGACTTAGAGGAGATTATACTACCTACCAAAATGCGCCTAACTTCAATCAGACTGTTTTTGACGAATTAGGATTAAGAACAGACGTAAAGACCGGTGGTTTCCAGATCCAGCCAAGAGCGCAGTTTACCTGGGATATCAATGAGCGTCAGACTGATGTGATCAGAATAGGTGCTGGGATTTTCGGGTCCGCCCTCAACAACTACACGGATGTCAACAACCTGCAATTTGACGGCACCAAAATAGTAGCGGTGGATATTACCGGTTCAGCTGTCCCCACTCCGGATTTTGTCTCTTATCGAAATGATCCCACCACCGCACCAGGAGTGGATCTATTAAATATGCCTGGCGTATCACCTGTCACCACCATCAATATGAACAGTGAGGATCTCAAAGTTCCTACGGTGTACAAGGGCAACGTGATGTACAGCAGAATCATCAACAACCGCCTTCGCGTGGGTGCAAACTTCATCGCCTCAATCGCCAGAAACAACTACATGTACCTGGACAGAAATATTGTAGATCAACCTTTCTTCAGATTGGAAAATGAGGCTAACAGAGGAGTATTCGTTCCTAGCGAAACCATCAGCACCAGCAACGGAAATGCGGATTGGACCCAAGGTCGCAAGACAACAGAGATCGGAAGGGTTCTTGAACTGGTCAGTGAAGGAAAAAACAACACTTACACTGTCGTGTTGGATGGAACTTATCGCTACTTCAAA
>DATIAI010000656.1:0-14556 GCA_035458065.1 Algoriphagus sp.
TCCAGTTCCATTCCTCTTTTCCGACGCCAATTAGCTTTGACATCAACAGGAACAGGCCCAAAACCAACGCCGATTTTATCATTATCAAAACTATCGGAGCAAGGAATTCCGGGTTGAGAAGCATTCCCAGGAAGGCAGTAAATCCAACCAGAAGAATTTTTAGAGTCTCCAAGCTGAATGGGTCGACCTGAAGTCTGAATTTTAGATAGCCATACTTTACCAGGTTGAAGGCCAACATTACTCCGGCAGAACCAATCGCCGCACCTTCAATCCCAAAAATCGGTATTAGCCAATAATTCACTGCAATGATCAGAATGCTCATTGCAATGGTCAGTACGAGATTGAATCTATAGTATTTAGAAAACACCAAAATCTCACCGTTTACGGAGAAGGCGACATCAAAAATTTTCCCTAAGGCAATGTAAAAGACAACCCATTTGCCGGCAATGTAGATTTCTCTATTTGGGACAAAATGGTAGATGCTGTCAATATTGGACCAGATCATAGCAAATAACAACAGGCAGATGTAGAGTTGCCGGTTGGAAATCTGGCGATAAAGAATGTTGATCGCCTGAATCTGATTTTTGGCAAAATGATCTGCAATCACTGGCATGGCCACTTGAGAAATCGCCCTTCTGGGCAACTCCACTACCAACGCCATATAAAATGCAATCGAATAGATGGCATTTGCCTCCAGACTCACCATGGAACTGACCATGATGCTGTCGATTTTCATGATCAGAGTAGAGGCGGCAGTGGCCAAAAATGTGATTAGACTAAATCGGATAAAAGAGCTTCTGAATCCGGGAGGAAAGTTTTTCCAGTTGAAGTCCAACTTAACTTTTCCCAACCAAACCAGATAAAACATCACCCCAACCAGCGCCGAACCATATACCAAAACCAATCCCTGCATGACTTGGTCAAAACTGATCCAATCAAGCAGATAAACACCAACCAAAACCGATGTCAACAGTCTTAGGAACACCTCCCTGAAAAAAGTCGGTATGGCGACTTTCAGATAGGACCTGCTGTATGCGTCGAGCACGCTGCTAAGCAAGGCGAACAAAGTAATCAATAAAACCACTCCCAAAAAGTTGATCACTTCGGGTGAATTTGTGGCGAATAAACCGATGATTTGGTCCTTGAGTCCAAAGAAAATCAGGCTGACAGCAGCAAAACCTAAGAGGGAAAAAGCAAGACTATAGGAAAGAAAAGCGGATTGATTTTTTTCCAGTTTTGGGAAAAACCGGGTAATTCCATGGCCGACTCCCAATTGGGCAAAAGGAACAAAAAGAAGCCCCAAATCCTGAATCGTCCGGAAGGTTCCCAACTCGGTTGCATCCAATGCATAGGGGTAAAGCCAAAGGACATTGATATAGCCCAATACCACACCGATGTAAGAAAAAATGGTGGTTTGGATACTTTGCTGGGCGATTTTACTCATTGGCGAAAAGTATAAAAAAAAGGGGAATTCTATCGAATTCCCGAGTTATTAAGGTTTTGCGCATTTGTCGCAACCGGGTTGTGTTTTGGGTTTGAGGAAATACTTTCTCCCCAAATAGACCAAAGCACCTAGAACTAATAGAACAACACCGATTTCTTGCCACATGTCAGGATAAGATTTGATAAGTGATCAGCGCGCTCACATAGGCTAGCACGCTCATATAAACTGTCTGAATAATTGGCCATTTCCAGCCTTTGGTTTCTCTTTTGACCACAGCTACAGTACTCATACACTGCATGGCAAAAGCATAGAAAACCATCAACGAGAAGGATGTCGCTAGATTAAACGTTTTTTCACCGGTATTGGCATTGATTTGCTGATCGAGTTTTTCCCGGATCGTCAATTCATCTTCCAAGTCGCCACCGATACTGTAGATCGTGGCCATGGTGGAAACGAAAACTTCACGTGCTGCAAAAGAAGTAATCAGAGCGATTCCTATTTTCCAATCATAGCCTAGTGGCTTGATAGCAGGCTCTATCGCCCTTCCCATAATTCCGATAAAGGAGTTTTCAAGTAAATGTGAACTGGTTTCAGCTTCGATTTCGGCGATCTGAGCTTCATCTGTTACATTTTCAAGCTTGGCTTCACCTTCAAGTCGGATCTGATCCATTCTGGACGGCGGGCCATAAGATGCCAATACCCAAAGGACAATGGAAATTGCCAAAATCACCTTTCCGGCTTCCATCACGAAGGTTTTGGATTTCTCAAACATGGTGATTCCGACATCGCTCCAACGAGGAATTCTATAAGGAGGAAGTTCGGAAAGAAGGAAGCTTTTTTCCGCCGTTTTCAGAATCAATTTTAAAAGAAAGGCAGTTCCCAAAACTCCGATTATACCCAAAAGATACAAACCAAGAAGGGCCAAAGCCTGGAGGTTGACAAAACCCAAAACCGTCTCATCGGGTACAGTAAGGCCAATCAAAATAATGTAAACTGGCAATCTGGCTGAGCAACTCATTAGCGGAGTGACCAGAATTGTGATCATTTTTTCTTTCCAGTTGGAAATGTTCCTTGCGGCCATTACTCCCGGAATTGCACAAGCTACGCCTGATACAAGCGGAACAATGCTTTTACCATGGAGTCCGAAAGGCCTCATCCAGCGATCCATCAAAAAGACCACTCTGGACATATAACCTGTATCTTCCAAAATCGCCAAAAAGCCAAACAACAAAGCGATCTGGGGAATAAATATCACCACACCGCCGATTCCTGGAATGACACCCTCCGCCAAAAGCCGGGTCAGTGGTCCGTCAGGAAGCGCACCGGAAATTCTTCCACTGATATCGGCAAATAATCCATCAATTAGATCCATTGGGTATGACGCCCATGTGAAAATCGTCTGGAATATCAGTAACAGGATACCCACAAAGATCACATATCCGAGAACTGGATGCAGGAATACCTTATCCAGGTTAGACTTTGGCTTTGGTTCGGATTTTTTGATTAAAGCCCGAGTTACAATTTCCGTGATCTTCTTGTACCGAATTTTGGTTTCTTCCAGCTGAGCTTCTTCCAGGTCAAAATTTGAAGATTTGGCGAGATTTTCCAGCCAAGCTCTGTCGCTGGAAGAAATAGCTTTGTCTTTGGTTCCAAAGCGGATCAGTTGATAGGCCTGATAGGAATTTTCAAGTTCAAATTTATCCTGAACTTGGTTTAGCATTTCGACAGGGACGACCTGCTGGATATCGATAAATCCAGGTGCCTTGCAGAAATTCCTTTGGCTGATTAGATTTTTGACCTCGTCGAGACCTTTTTGATTTCGGGCATCTGTGGAAAGAATGGGAACTCCCAAGGATCTGAAAAGCTCATAGGTCTTGATCTCGATGTTCTTTTTCTGGGCCAGATCCGCCATATTCAAAATCACAGCAAGATTGACTCCCAAATCAATCAGCTGAGTTGCCAAGAAAAGGCCTCTGGAAAGCTGGGATTGATCAATAATCATCAGCACATAATCCGGCCGGGCTTCTATTTTGGTATGGTTGAGTACCCGGTGAGCGATGATTTCATCCTCCGAATTAGGGAAAAGACTGTAGGTTCCGGGAAGATCGAGAATTTCAAAAGTTTCTCCGTTGATCTGCACCGACCCGGTTTTTTTATCCACTGTGACCCCCGGGTAATTCCCGATCTTTTGATTGAGGCCAGTCAGGTAATTGAAAATAGTCGATTTGCCAACATTTGGATTTCCTACGAGGGCAATCCGGGTAGTGAGCGTTTTATGGGAAAGGGTAGTTTCGGCCATGAAATTAAATCTGTTCTACTCGGATCAGAGCAGCTTCGGACTTTCGAAGTGCCAGGAGGGTTTCCTCCATCAAAAAGGCCATAGGGCCTCCGGATGGGGCTAGATGCTGAAGTGTTATTTTTTTGCCCGGGAGAAAACCCAGTTCCATCAGGTTGATTTTGAGCGGGGAGGGCAATATTTCAAGGATTTTTCCTGATGTATTTAATGAAAGGGTGTCAGCTGTCATGGGTCTATAATCTCCTGGCGGCAAAAATAGCACTATTTGGAATGAATCTAATGAAAAATAGATAAGATTTTTCTCATGGTTTCCATCTACCGGGCATTAAGGATCTGATCAGTTTTAATGCTGTCAAAAGCTGGCCCTCAGTCCAAAGGTGAAATTTCTGCCACTTGCCACTATTCCCGAACTATAGGGTCGGTACCGTTTGTCTCCCATGTTTTCAATTCCTGCTGACAACTCAAATCCTGGAATTAAATCAAAAGTGGAATTGAAATTGAAAACAACCCAGGCCGGAGAGTAGGGGTTTCCGTTTTCATCCATTGCATAGATTGCAGGTTTTCCACGTTCTTCTTCAGGCATATCTTCATAAGACCGCTCTGCACTGTATTGGGAAGTGAATTCGATTTTCAGGCGCTTAGATTGATAGGCCAATCTTGTCAGGCCAAAAGCCGGTGCAGCATGTCGGGAAGGGCTGTTGGATTCGTCATCCAGTTCTTCGGTTCCTTTTTGCCAATTGTATCGGGAAGTCAGCAAAAGTCTTTTGGATAGCGCTACCTCGATTCCGGTCTGGATTCCATAGACTTTAGCAAAAGCAGCATTTTGCAAAGCAAGGACTTGGCTCGGTTCACCCTCATAAATGATTTCTGATTCACCATTCAATGAATATGGTCTTCTTACCATGGCCTTGTCAAGTAGCGTGTAAAACGGAGTAAAGTCAATCCTTACCCTGTTTTGAAAATGCTTGTTGAAATTGATTTCAACATTGTAGGCATATTCTGGCTTTAAATTAGGATTTGGAACCATCACAGTTCCCGGTTCGGAGTCAAAAATCTTCCCGATGTCATCCACATTTGGTGCGCGGAATCCCGTGGAAAGTAAAGGTGAAATGGCAAAAGATGGCTCCGGTTTGAAGATCAGTCCAATGTTCCCCGTTAGGGAATGATATCGATTTGTGGATTCTGAAAATGGCAGTGGAAAGAACTCCTGATTATTGCGGAAATCTGCAGCAAGGCTGGTGTAATTGTATCTCAAAGCAGTCTGAAACTGTAGGTTTGATCTAATTTTCACATGGTAATTTCCATAGGCAGCAATGGAAGTCCAGTCAGAATCCGGATATCGGGCCGAGGCGGGGCTGATCTGATTAGTGGAAATATCAGTGACTTTACCGGTAGAACTGACCTTGTTCAAAACAGTTTCCAACCCATAGGTGAGGTAATTTTCATCGTTCAGATTTTTGAGAAAATCCGCATTCAACGAGATGGCATGGACTTTTTCAATTCTGTCAAATTCTTCATTTTGCCCAAATCTTCTGTCAATCCGGCTTTCTTCAAAGAATTGATGCGCCGCGATCACCTTCACTTGATCAAACCATCCACGATCCCCTGTGTGTGTGTATCGGATATTGTTCATCATCCAAGTCTGAGGCCCATAATCCCAGCGTGCAAATCGGAAAGCTCCATCTCTTTTTTCAATAAGTCGATCATACCTGGGAATGTCTGTGGATTTGCTGTAATGGAACCCATAATCCCAAGAAGTATTTTCGTCTGACTGAAAGCGAATTTTTTGCATCAGGTTGAGCTGCTGATATCCACTTCCAACTTGCACCAAAGGATCCGGATTGGCGATTTGGACGTCGTTTCCATTTTCTGTGACCTGATATTCGTTTCTCAAATAGGAATCTGGCCCATTGTTTTTTCCCATTTTCAAATCTCCATAATCAAAATAACTTGCACTGCTCAGAAAAGACCACTTCCCTGAACCGTAGGAAAGATCTCCGTGGAAAGTTTTCTCAGAATATGCCGAAGCAAAGCGACCGAGTACGTTTCCCGAAAGTTTTTCGGTATTTGATTTTGGAGAAAGTGTCTCAAAAGCCATCACCCCGCCGATCGCATCTGAGCCATACATCACCGATCCTGGGCCGAACAGGATTTCGGTCGTTTGAATCGCAAATGGGTCCAGAGAAATAACATTTTGTAAGTTGCCGCTACGGAAAATCGCCGTATTCATCCTCACTCCATCGACTGCATAGAGCAGACGATTTGCAGAAAAACCCCGAATCATAGGACTTCCTCCGCCCAGTTGGCTTTTTTGGACAAACACTTCACCGCTGCTTCCCAACCAATCAGCAGTATTGGCGGGTACTCGCAAGGGTAGTTTTTCCTCATCTAAGTGACGGACTTTTCCCACAATGTCCTGGGAATTTTGCCTCCATCTTGATGCTGCGATCACAGCGACGTCCAACGTGATTTGACTTGGATTCAGTTCGATTTTGAATTGCGACAAAGCGAGATTTTCCCAGGAAATGTTTTTTGATTCGAAGCCCAAAAGTTGGACAATGATTTCCGACTGATTTTTAAAAATGCTGATATCAGCGAGCCCCTTCGAATCTGTCACACTGCTTTTGCCTGGGTCAGCCGAATAAATCAAAACTCCAACCAAAGGCTGGCTACTACCTGATTCGGTCACAAGGATTTGCTGGGCCTTCAAAAGGGTTACTCCCATTCCAAAAACTAACCAAACAAGGAGTAGATGTTTTATCATAAATATTATCTCCTGACAAATTTAAATTAAAGCTTCTCAATTGGCGAGCAAGAAAATGATGGTCGGTTTTGTTGATTTACTTATAGAATTTTGGACTTAACCAATTCAAACCTAAATCATTTTATCTATAGATGAATTAAGAATAAGAATTTCAAGTAATTATGCCGGAGTTTACTTGGTCCAATCCAGGAATTTTGGTTAGATTGTTTCACTGTTTTTCAGTTTTCAATCGATTTCGAGAGAAGGTTTTTCTGTGCGGCAAGCAATCAATTTTTAATTGCAAAATAGCTTTTACCTCAACCCTCAATTTTTTTTCACATGGAAAAAGACCAATTAAATTCCCTGCTTGCTGAAGTATTTGGTCACCTTCAGCCAGATGACGCCCAAGATGCCACACTCTGGAAAGAGGGGCTGCCTTTATTGGCCAAAAGCCTGCTAGTTTCAAAAGACCTGAGCATCCGATCTGAATCCTTCAGCTTCGAAAGATCCCAGCTTTTTTCACAGGAAAGGATCAAACCCGAGCAGATGGTGAAAATCCGGGAGATTGTGGAGAAGGTTGAAGCCGAGGAGAAGATTGCAAAAAAGGAGGTAAAGGATATCAAGGCAGTTGAATTAAAGCCATTTGTAAGGGATGTTCCGGTCAAGACCACGCAGATTAAGACCAGTGTGCCTGCTTGGGCTGCCGGGGCGAAAGTTGAAAAAACAGTCGGACCGCTTATCCGCGAGGATGGTAGATTAGTTCTGATTGATTTTTATAAGGTGGTAAAGCTGTTGGGTCTTTACCAGCAAAATAGCCCACTCCCTGTGATTCTTTTCCAGGCGGAATTTCAGGAAAATAAAATAAAGCCGGTGAATTCACCTCCCGTGGAAGTCACCAAAGAGTACAAAATAGTTGCGGGAAGCGTCTGGATTCGGGCAGACATGCTGGCTCAAAATGCTCCCTCCAACAGATACGCAGGATTGAAAGTGGCTTCCGGAAAAATCCAACTCAGCCAAAATCCGGTTCTTCAAAACGAAAAACTTGTTTTGGGGGCTCAGACAGGAGTTCAGGTTTCTCTGGTATTAGGTCAGGCAGCGGCTGTGAATTACCCTGCAAAAAAGCATGGAAATGATGCCGTAGATGCCAAAATCAAAACACCTGAAAGTTTTTCTTTTTCATTTTCTGGAGCTTCCAAAGCTCAAATCGCAACTGTTGGGAGTGGAGAAGTTGAGCTCTATGCTCAGAAGTTTGTCTTTAACCAGAAAAACGCAGCTCCAACCTATCATACCCAAATCAGCAGATTGCTGATTCCAATGGCGTGTAATCAGACCGAGATAAAACCGGTAAAACAGAAAAGCCCAATAATTGAATTTTCGGAAAGTGCTCCAATCAAAACAGCAGCTTGGGCCATCCCGGCAGCCGAACTTGATGTCAACAATCCACTGGAAGTGGCAGGTGCGGGTGGATTTTTCCTTGAAGGAAAACCTGGACTGAAATGTAGCTGGCAGGGTTTGCAGGCCAAAAACCTGAAGCTGCAGCAGCCCTTGTTTTTGGTGGATCCCGGAAGGATCGGCATGACTGACCTTCTCGGTGAGGGCGAAGGAGCATTTCAGGAATTCGAGCATTGGAAAGACGAACAAAATACCCACGGAACAAGTCTGAGTGTCTTTTTGGGCAAAAAGACTTCTGTGATTTATAATTCTCTTGCCGAAGGAATAGAACTGCTTGTCACGAAAGTCAATGCAGTGCATTATGTAGACCGGCCAGTGATGGTAAATGGCTTGCCTGTTGGTGTGAAAACCAAAGACAGCCTAATGGTTTTGGCCGGATCAGAAACCAAAAATCTGCTTTACCTGATTGATGATAATATTCTCTGGGACAATAAATTACCTTTTGATAAAGTCCCGAAATTTAAGAGCCTTGCCCTTGCCTTGGAAAACGCCTTATTTAAAGTTACTCCAGTAAATGGAGCGATGATTTTTGGAGAATGTACTCCTGATTGGAAGAGGATTTTGAAAAGTGAGACCTTTTTGGTTTTTGGACTTTTGGGTTATCTGCCAACACTTCCTGATCCTTATTTAGCCAATCTAACCTATTTGCAAAGGTTAAATAACAGAGGCGGTAAGGATGGAATTGAGGGTATAATCAGTTGGTTGGTTTGTCAGGTTTCACAGGCTCCCAAAAATGAAAAGACGGATAATGTGAAAGTGAGCTTTCATTTTGGCCCTGCGTCCAATGAGCAGCAGAGCACCGCATCTGGTTTTGGAATGGTTGCCAGTTCTCAGCCACCAGCTTCTGCATCTACAACTTTAGCAGGATCTCAGCCAGTAGGAAGCGTAGCTATGATGAGTACTGTGAGTGTCAATAAACCTTTGCCGCCTTATGAACAGCATCTAACTCCCCATATTCAGAAATATCAAAATGAATTTTTTGCCCTCTTGGATGTCAGTTCCAATGCCAACCAAATGGGAGTGAGTTTAGGGACCCCTTTTCCAGTAAGAGTAAAAACCGGAATCGCAGTTGGGAGAGGGGAAAATGTGGCGCATATCGAGCAGACCTCCAACCAGATGTTTGGGGTTGAAGGGATGGAAGTGGTGGTTCGCAGTTCAGCTGCCAGACTGTTTATGCTTCCGCAGGTGGCTTGGGAGCCGGTTTACAATTTGACACCTCCAGGCCAGAATGTGCTTGGCGATCCGCCATTGTTTTTCAACTATTATCCGAATGACGGCGGTCCGACCCGCATTGCAAACTACCATTCAGGCCAAGTTCCTTTTGCTCCGATTCCTTTGGTGAAGTACACGCTGGAGCAATACAAAAATCAAAAAACTCCAGTTGATGCTTTGTTCACCCTTTCCTTTGGTCTGAAAGCCTTGGCGCAGCTTTCTCATGATGAACCCAGAGAATCCCAAAAACCGGAGTTGAATCTGGTAAAACCAAGTTTTCCAAATGACATGGTTGGTGGTATTCAGATTCGTGCGATTGCCAAGGATTATGGAAAGGATGGAATGCAGGGGGCAGGACCGGACAGCCCGATGTTTAAGGGATTCACAGTACAGCTTTCCAATATTCTGGGAATGAACGGTCAGCCCAATAATTCCAGTACTTTGGGCCGAAGTGTTACCAAGATTTTTAACGGGGAGTTTTTCACCGACGAATCAACTCCGGATATTCTGAAGAAAAGGGGAGTTCCTCTTTCCAAAATTGACTTTTCCGGATATGGAGCCAGCACTTTCAGCAACTGGCTGAGCCCAAGAGCAGCAATTGCCGAGACCAGTCAGGCAAGATTTGATATTATGCTTGGCCGAACCGGGCATGAAGTGATCCAGGTGAAAAGCATCCTCTATCCTTGGGGTATCCGGGTAGTGAGGACGATCACCCTTTTCCGAACCGGTTCAGGCTATGTTTATCGCACAGACAGCGGCTGGCAAGCTGAGTCTGATGGACTTTTTGATTTTAGATATAAGTACATCGACAAGAGTTTGCCGCCTGAGGGAGTAGATGAATCTGGAAATACCATTTTTCATACCGTGACCGTGGAGCCATATGAGCTGCATACCGGTCCGATCAGGGGATTGTTTAATGTGACCAATATTCAGGAGGACGGAAATATTGCCGAATACAATGTTCCTGAGGCCATCAAAATTCCACAAGGAACAAATTATGTGGATGAATTTGGGGAGTGGGTACCAAATAACTCTGGGGCCGAGAAAACCAAAGATGTGATATTGGCTGCGGTTTGGTTTGATGCTGATATCAAAATTGACAATCTCGTCCAAGGCCATAAAGGGGGAATGACTCCTTCCAAAAAAATCCTCGGTTATGTACAGTTGGCGCCTCAGGGGGTCACAATTCCGGCTGCAAACTTCAGAGCATTATTGGATCTACAGGGAGGACAGATCGGTGGAGATGTGGATTGTGTCATGGATCTGAACAATTCAGGACAGTTAATGCGGATTACACGGTTTGATATTTCCCCTTCTGTCAAAGCAAATAATAATCCGGCAGATCCCATTTTTGTAGCTGCCGCACGCGGAAATGTACTTTTGCCAAAAGATGGCTCTTGGTCGGTCGTGCAACACGAGACAGGCACCGGGGAAGTCACCCAATTGCCGACTTATGTTCCTGTTCCAATAATAAGAGAAGGAAAATGGGTGGAGGGAAATGCCCTTCCATATAACATTTTAACAGGAAAATTGCTTCGCTTTGCACATCCCCTTGAGATTCTCCGAGAGCCGGTAGTCAATACGATGAATTTTGGCCTGTTGCAGTCTACTTCCACCCAAAAAGCACTCTTCCTGACTCCAAGCTTTAAGTTTGATACCAAAAAACTATTGAGCAAAACACCTCCGGCATTTGCTGATGCTTATCGATTGATGGACAGCAGCAGCATTTTTCCAAATATCGGCGATGGCTATACCAACTTGGGCAAAGCAGTGGCTTTGGTTTCGGGAATAGATGTCAATGGAAATCCGATAGATGCTTTTAAATCAATTCCGATTTTGGACGGAGGCAGACAGGTTTTTGAGCTGTTGGATTTGAAAGTCAAAACCGAAGCCGGTGAAATAGTTGACCGCGGATTCAAACTGCTGACGGGAGAGGCTAATGACTTGCTTAATAAAGCAATTGCCTTTGATGTTCCGAGTTTTGATCCGCTGTACTTGGTCAATATGGATGCACTCAAAATCTACATTGAGTACAAAGCGAAAAAAACCGATAAAGAAAACCCCAAACCCTACATTGATTCCAAGCTGAATTTTGACGTGGATTCTTTTGCCAATGACCTTAAGGACACATGGAAAAGCCGGGTGAACAATGTAGGAATGGTAGTCGATTTGGGTTCTTTCGAGCGCTTGATGACTATCAAGGGAAATTTTGACGCTCAAAAAGGGAAAGAATCCGGATACGAGGGTGGACCTGATAATCCAAGCAAACTAGAGGGTTTACCGGTTCCTGAAATTGAATTCAGTGAAGCATTGCAGCCGGTTATCGATCTCCTGCAGATGCTGGCTTCCATGTCGACGGGTAACTACGCGGAAGTTCTGAAAAAAGGACTTCAGATAGCGATGAGCAATGCCGGAGAAATCTGGGAATATAAATTTGAAGCTACCAAAGAGATTCCTCTTGTCAGGTTTCCACCTCTCAAAGAGGCATACGAAGCACCCCAATGTCCATTGCGTTTGGAGGCCGGTCTTGCACTTGGTGTCTATTTCAATGCAGCACTGAAAGTCACAACAGACCCAACTCAATTGTTGCCAACTGCCGGTGGATTTATCCAGTTCAAAGGCGGATTGGAAGTGATGTGTCTGACTGTGGGAGGCGCTACAGTTTACGCCATCGGAGCAGTTGAGCTCAAGATCGCCTGCGATACCAAAGTCGGGCCTAATCTGACGATGAAGTTTGGCTTTGGAGCCTCACTTTCTGTGGGATTGCCGGTGATTGGCAATGTGACCGTCACCTTCATGGTTGGATGCGAGATTTATGCTTCGGCGACAAAGATCTCCGTGACAGCATTTATGATGTTCAAGGGTCATGCAAGTTTGGTGGGAGGTCTTGTCAGTGTCACGATCTACATCGAGGCCAGTGGCACTGTTACCAGAGAAAACGGCAAAACCGATTGTACAGCTTCTGTCACTTTCGGACTGGATATCAGCATCTGTTTCATTATCAATATCAGCTTTGAAGAAACCTGGCAAGAAGGCCGCCAAATAGCCTGATTTTTTCTCTAATCTTTTCGACATGGAACCAAGACGAATTCTAACCCTAATGACCTTTCCTCAGAGACTTGTAGGAAATGTGTTGACTGTCAATATTGTAGTAGTACCCAGAAACAGCGATCCTTTTGCCACTTGGCCGACAGGACTTGGGAATCCCAATCCAAGCCAGGTGCCTGGATTTGCAAACCTACAGCCCAAATTTAAGCTGGCGGTAGTGAAGGGAACTGATGACTTTCCTTTGAGCAATGCCAATGCCGCGAGCAGAAAGCCTATCCTCATCGATGTCACTGAAATTCCTGCGGCGAATAAATCAACTGTTCTCCAACAAATTGCGGCATCCTTTACGATCACCGACAACACGGACAAACTACCGGATCCTGTGCCTTTGGACCAAGCCGGAAAGCGGGGAATCAAAAAGTATCTACCACTTTCCTACCGAAACCGTTTCAATTTTACACAACCCCGCCATCCCAATGCGGTCACAGATGACTCCTATCATTGCGCAGTCAGGGACAAAGTGGATTTGATTCCGAATTTCACTCCCAAGAATAATGTCAGCTGGGGAAAGGTTTTTGCGAATATCCTTCGCCAACCGATCCTGGCCAAAGCCTGTGGAATGATCTACGAAGTGCAATTGGAAGTAGAACCGGGTTGGTTTGAAAACGGAGGATACCTCTATGCGGATATCGTCGGCGGAGAGTACGAGACTGCCCAAAACGCACTGTTGGAAGCTGCAGACGGACCTCTGGTTAAGCGGTACGCCGCAAAAATCCCCGAACTGGTAATCGGAGATGATCGACCTGTTTTCGCTCCGGTATTGTTTCCAGTACTTTACCAGAAATCCACCGAACTGACTGAACCGATTCCTGTGGGCCCTTGGGATGAATTGTTTTTGGAGGCTCATCTATATAATGACGGTTTTGCCAAAATCGTCCACGCCAATCAGGCCGAAAGCGGAAACTTGCTGGAGGAAGCGCCAGACGGACTACCGCCTCAATCCGATTCAGGCATTCGGATGGGCTGGGACGATGAGCAGATTTTGGTCTGGTATCTGAGACAAATTCTCGAAAATCCTGGTGATGCGCTGGGTTCCGGCAAGCGGCTTGATGCGCCTCTGGGAGTCTTGGGATATCATATTGATGTCCAGCAAGCTATAGCCGGAGCTCCATGGGAAAGTCTCAATGTAGTTCAAGTCAATCCTGCCCAGGGCGGCTTGGCAGGAACTTTTGCCAATCAAACGGTTGAGCTTCCCTATCAGGTCTATCCAACCAAGATCGCCGGACCCAATAGTGACGGCTATTGGCTGCCGATGTATTATGCCTATTGGATCGGGAAAAGCATGGCTACCGAAGACAAGGATGCGATTGAGATCTATCGGAATGACCAAGAAAAGGTAGGAAAACGACAAGGAATAGGAGAACCTCAGGACGGCACAGTTACTAAAAACACCGCGCTGATTCCCGGCGTGATCAATACCCAATTGAGGTATGGAAATACCTATCGCTTCCGAATCAGGTTGGCAGATATTTCGGGTGGAGGTCCAAGTTTGGATGATGAGCCGCTAAACCCTGCACCAAGTCCGAACACCTCTGTTTCTTTCAAGCGCTTCGTTAATCCCGGTATGCTTCGAATCGAGAAACCTGAGGAATTTAAGGAGCACAAAGTAAACTTTTTTAACTCCGCAGATCCGGATGACACAGAATTCAACGACAATATCGTGCTTCAGATCGAACGCCCGTTATTGGAGTATCCTTCTGTAGTTTTTACGGACAAGTATCAGCAAATCGGGCAGGATCCGATCGCAATGCTAAAGGCTTTGCAATTTGATGAGATGGGTTTGAAACCAGCCCTTCCTGATCCCGATGTTCACAAGATCAAGATCCTCGTGGAGGTCAAATCCCTACGGATGGATACCCAACTCAGTCGCTCAGGAAGAGATTCTTATATTCCTTTGTATTCAAGGGAATGGGATTTTCCTGCAGAATTTGATGGGAAAATTGAATTGCCGATCAATTTCCTTGATGTGCCGGTTCTTAATTTGACCGAGCCGGCTGATCCCTTTTTATCCCAAAAACTCTTGTTCGATCAACTTTCCGAAAATGCCTTAGTCTTGCCGACAGGACGTCAGGTCAGAGTTTCGTTTCGTGCAGTTGCTTCGTCGGAAGAACCCGAGCAAATCTATTTCGGGATCATTGACTCGGACGAAGATAAAGACAGCAGGTTTGGCAAGGTTCAACAACTGATGTTTTACAAAGAAACTCAGAATGAGGATGAGCTTCTTTTGCCTTACAAAAATGTACCTGAACTCCAGGCGCTTTATCTCAAACCTGACCCGATTCCAACCACCAAGCAAATCAC
>DATIAI010000657.1:0-3108 GCA_035458065.1 Algoriphagus sp.
CTCCAACGTGGGAATCGGTCCATACCTTGTTGTACTTAATGGTGAAAGCGGTGTACAGGTGCCTGCCCATGCAGAAGTCGAAGTCCTGGATACCCGAACCCACACCTGGAGCAAACTGGCCAACCTAAATCAGGGCAGACATGGCACTGGCGTTGCTTTTTTGGACGGAAAAATCTACGTAGCGGCAGGTTCAGCCAACCGCGGCGGCGGTCCAGAGATCAATATGATGGAATGGATTGAGTGGAGGAAATGATGAGTAGGCAGTCGCAGTGATCAGAAGGCAGCCGCGTTTTGTAGTAGTCCTCAATTAATGCAGTAAAAGTAAGTAGTAAAAGGTACGTTGGGAACTTAGATAACAGGTAGGACTTCATCATTCGAAATTCAACTTTCAATATTTTTTGATGACAGAATTCGTGAAAACTTCGATTTTATCAACTACTTCAAAAGTATTCTTGCCCTCGTATTTCGTAAATCGTAATTCTTAAATATTGCAAATTCTACCTAACCGAAAGGGATAGAATGTAGCATCTCCATTTCTGGTTCGTCTTTTGACAAGTATTAATTGAAACTAAACTGAGATCACAATGAAACGAATCCTGATTTTCTTCTTTGCCTTTGCTATGGCTACTCCCCTTTTTGCGCAGCAAGTCCAGCAAATCCCCCTGATCGAAGTGGAAGGCTACGCTGAGCGAAAAATCGCTGCAGATGAGGCGGTATTTTCCATCAATCTGGAAGAAAAAGCCATGAAAGTAAATGATGCCGTCAATGTATTAAACAAGAAGACCCAGACTCTTGCAGATGCATTGAAAAAAGCAAGAATTAAAGATTACAAGTTGGTGGCTGACAATTATTCTGTGGATGTTAATCGCATTTACCAAAATGGAACCTCCAGTGACAACGGATATGTGGCGAGGCAAAATCTCCGGATCGTCACTTCGGCGACCAATGAAGATTTGCAAAAAATCGTTGACGCCATACAGAATTCAGGTGACATGAGCTACAATCTTCATTTTGGAATTTCAGAAGCTACTCAGAAATCTTTGGAATCAGCACTTTTGACAGATGCTTTGAAAGATGCAGAAGCACGAGCGATGCTGATCGGCAATACTTTGGCACTTCGTGGTCTACGGGTTTTCAGCGTGACGATGGAGCCCAACTATCGACCACAGCCGATGTATAGCATGAACGCAAAAGTAGCCACTCAGGAATCCGCAGACATGCTGGTAGAAACGGATGATCAAACTCTCACCAAGCGGGTGTATGTGAAATACACGTATTAAAAGATGTACCTAACAATAAGAAAGCCACTCAAAAAGTGGCTTTCTGGTTTTAAAAAAGAGTCTGACAGTTAATTACTTTCTTTGATATAGCCCCAGCCTTGCTGCTGCTTTTGGATAATTTCCAAAATTCCGTCTGGAACAATGATTACTCCGGGAATCAGCTGATTGGTGGTCACATTTTTTCTTTTCATGGTTTGTTCACAAATCGCGAATGAAACATTTTTGTTGGAGGATAAGGCTTTAATTTCTCCAACAACGGTAGATTTTTCATTGACCACCATATCAATTGAACCACCGTACAGGACCACTTGAAACTTGGATTCTGGATAGTTTTTGGCCATTTCTGTGACATGACGAAGGGTAGACTCATGGACCTCCGGATCTGCACTGGTGACATCAAAGACTATTTTCACAGGTTTTTCCTGCGAAAAGACTTGGGTAGACCAAACAAAAACCAACAGGAAAATCAGATAGTTTTTCATTGTTTATAGGTCTTTGTTTTAAACTTAACCTCCTGCGAAAATATATCCGCATCCTGCTTTCTGTGCACGGCTCAAGGCCCAAACCCCCGAGGGGACAACCTGAATTCCGGGAAGTACAGCTCCCAGCCAATCCTTGTTTACATCTTCGGCTTTAAGACCTGAACCTTGGGCTACAAACCCACTGTAAACCTTCAAGGCCAAATTGCAGACACAAAACATGGCGCCCCGTGCCTGGAGATCTTTGATTCCCTGAATGACTGGAAGCGGAAAATCCCCTTCCTTAGGTTCATAATAGGGATTTCGAAGTGAAGGGGCTTTGGTGCTATTGTCATTGATGGAAAAGAACTCACCCAATTTGTACTTCTCCCACATACTGCTTTGAAGTGCAAAAGGAATGGCAGAATGACGCAACACTGTCATGGCGGTCATGTCCTCATCCTTTACACCTGTTTCATTGTTGGTCAAATAAAAAGCCCAATTCCAAATGATCGGAAATCCATCATGGGGAGTCGAACCGTCATACACAACCCGATGAGTTCCCTTGATACCTTCAAACCATTTGTCTGCTTCATGCATGGATTCTGAATTTGAATCCATCGGATTTACAAGAGGACTTGTAAATGCTGATAAACTTCCGGCTGCTGTGCCTAAGGCAAGAGCACCGAGAAAGTTCCTTCGAGAATTATTGGTATTTGGTTCCATATGTGTTTTGGATTAGGTTGATTTAAAAGGATTAAACTCTACTATTTACGCCAAACACAATTGCCAGAATAAGTTAAAAAATTACAGGCCATTTATCCATAAGTTATTGGTTTTTAATTAATTGTTTTGATAAAAACCATGGCTTAGAAATCCCTTCGTGATAGCATTTTCATCCTTTTTCGATTGATAAAATTCCAGTAGAGTTGAGGATTTCATCGCTTTAACCCATATTCCTCCAACAAATTCCCCTTGGGAAATCATAAAATAGATGAGCGGTTTCACAATTCCCACACTATTTCAACAACTTAGCTCCTCAAACAATTACCCAAAATGAGACCAATTCTATTCCTTTTTCTGATTATACAGTTCGGGTTTTCTTGCACCCAACAAGACCCCATCATCGGGCAAACCGAAATCACCAAATGGAAAGGCAATAAAACAGGCGCTATCTCGGTAACTTACGACGATGGCATTGTCAATCAACTGACCATCGCCAAACCCATCATGGACAGTCTTGGGCTACCTGCGACTTTCTACATCATCACGGGCAAAGTTGAAGGCTCAGGAAAAGGCAAATTCATAGGGAGAAATCCTCAGGAAATCATTGCAGAAACCGAAAAAATTCCAACCGACTCCTCTAACTT
>DATIAI010000658.1:0-5013 GCA_035458065.1 Algoriphagus sp.
TAGGAGCTCATAAAAAGTGATCTAAAAAGTAATTGAATATAAAAAAATGGCAGAAAGAAGCCCAAGTCAAAAATGAATTTCACCCCGTTGGGGCTTCAATTTCCAAATCAATTTAGAAACCACGGGCTACCGCCCGCGGGGATGAAAAATATGGCTCCTTCGGAGCTTCCAGGACCAAAGCAAATTTCAAGGTCAAAAATCGAGGATTTGCTTAGCGGTTTTCTAGATCCGAAGGATCGGAACTTTCCATGACCTCCGGTGACTGAAGGGAGCCGGGGGTAAAGGATGATAGAAAATTACCAGAGCCCCGAAGGGGTGAAAATTTAAAAGCTTTGGGACTTAATGCTTCTCATACACCATCTCCGGCTCCCGTACTTCTACATTTCCGGCGGAATTGATGGAGTCAAGGGTGACTTCCTTCAGTTCGTGAACAAGCATAGGGTCGTATTTGGCGGCTACACGGATGTAGTTTTCGGTAAACCCGTGCATTTTGCCGTCTTCGATATCTTCTTCAAAAAGTACGGTGAAGGTTTTGCCCAGATTTTCCTCGTAAAACTTCCTTCTCTTTTTCTCCGAAAGAATCCGGAGCATTTTGGAACGCTCGTTTCTCTTTTTTAAAGGAACTATTCCGTCCATTTCCACTGCGCGGGTATTAGCGCGCTCGGAATAGGTAAAGACATGAAGGTAGGAGATATTTAGCTCATTTAGGAAGTTGTAGGTTTCCAGAAAAAGTTCGTCCGTCTCACCTGGGAAGCCCACAATCACATCTACACCGATGCAGGCATCTGGCATGAGGGTTTTGATTTTGCTCACGCGATCCACATAAAGTTCGCGGAGGTACCTGCGGCCCATTTTTCTCAATATAGTATTGGAACCTGACTGCAATGGGATATGAAAGTGCGGCACAAATCGCTTTGATCGAGAAGCAAACTCAATGATTTCATTGGTCAGTAGATTGGGCTCGATGGAGGAAATCCGGAAGCGATTGATGCCTTCTACTTCATCCAATGCAAAAACCAAATCTGCAAAGCGCTCTTCGCGCTTTCCGTCCACGATCCCAAAGTCACCGATATTAACTCCGGTCAGGACGATTTCTTTGACATTAGATGCCGCGATTTCCCGGGCTGAAGCCAAAACAGATTCGATAGTATTGCTTCTGCTTTTTCCTCGGGCTAGAGGAATGGTGCAAAAAGCGCAACCGTAGTTGCAACCGTCCTGAACTTTGAGAAAAGTCCGGGTGCGGTCATTGATAGAATAGGCGTTATTGAAAGACTTGGCTTCGCTGATTTCAGAAGCGAGGACTTTGGTTTCCTGTACTTTTGCAAAGTCATCCAGAAGCTCAATAAGTCGAAATTTCTCTGCGGCGCCCAACACGGCGTCCACACCTTCGATTTCAGAAATTTCGCGTGGTTTCAATTGAGCATAACAGCCAATGATGGCTACATAGGAGTCTGGAGAGATCTTTTTAGCCTCTTTGACTATTTTTTTACACTTCTTATCAGCATTCTCGGTGACCGAGCAGGTATTGATGATGAAAATGTCGGGATTTTCCTGAAAGTCGACTTTCTGGTAGCCTTTTTCTTCAAATTGTCTACCGATTGTGGAAGTTTCCGAGAAGTTTAGCTTACAACCCAGTGTATAAAAGGCTACTTTTTTCACAAATGCGCTCCTGATAATAAGATCGCAAAGGTAATTAATCCCAGGCTTTTTTCAATTTTCCAATTTTAACGACCAAAACACACTTTTTTTGACCTAATGGCTCTCAAAACATCATGTTTTTTTGAAAAAAGTGAAAATTTTTCAAAAAAAGACCTCAAAAATGGGTCGAAGTCTTTTTCACATACATATTTTTCTATTTTTGTGGGTGTAATATTAAACCTCTTATTGTAGAAATGGCAACACTTAGACAACAAGCCCTGGGAATGGTACAGGCAAGACCACGGGTTTCCGTAATCCCTCCGTCTTCAAAAATTTCAGAATACTTTGGTACCAATGTCTTTGGCAACGGCCAAATGAAAGAATCTTTGGCGCCTTCTGTATTCAAAAAGGTAATGGAGGCTATCGATAAAGGAACCAAGATCGATCCTTCTACTGCTGAGGAAGTAGCAACTGCTGTCAAAACCTGGGCCCTTTCTAAAGGAGTTACCCACTTTACACACTGGTTTCAGCCATTGACTGGTTCCACTGCAGAGAAGCATGATTCATTCTACGATATGTATGCGGGGATTGAAAAATTCAAAGCTTCTGCTTTGGTTCAGCAAGAGCCGGATGCTTCTTCTTTTCCAAATGGAGGAATTCGTTCGACTTTTGAAGCCCGTGGATATACTGCTTGGGATCCTTCTTCTCCGATTTTTATCTTCGAAAAGACACTTTGTATCCCTACGATCTTTGTAGCATATACCGGTGAGGCACTCGATTACAAAACTCCTTTGCTGAAGTCAATGGAAGCAGTAAATGAAGCTGCTGTTGAAATTTGCCAGCTTTTTGATCGTAACGTAAGAAAAGTAATCCCTTCTTTGGGTGTAGAACAGGAATACTTTGTAGTAGATAAAGCTCTTTATTCTGCCCGTCCTGACTTGGTGATGGCAGGTAGATCAGTTTTTGGCCACAATCCGGCAAGAGGTCAGCAGTTGGAAGATCATTATTTTGGATCTATTCCAACACGGGTGAAGGATTTCATGGTTGATTTCGAAATCGAAGCTCACAAGTTGGGAATTCCTTTGTCTACCCGTCACAACGAAGTGGCACCTGGCCAATTTGAAGTAGCACCGATTTATGAAGAAATAAACAAAGCGATCGACCACAACCAGCTGTTGATGGATTTGATGGACAAAGTTGCCGAGAAGCATGCCTTAAAAGTATTGTTCCATGAGAAACCATTTGCTGGTGTCAACGGATCAGGTAAGCACAACAACTGGTCTTTGATCACAGACACAGGGGTCAACCTGTTCCAGCCCAGCAATTCTGCACGTGAAAATCTACAGTTCCTGACTTTCTTGGTGGCTACTGTGAAGGCTGTGCATGATTACGCTGATTTGTTGAGAGCAAGTATTGCTTCAGCAAGCAACGATTTCAGATTGGGTGCTAATGAAGCTCCTCCTGCGATCATGTCAGTTTTCTTGGGTGGTACCTTATCGGATGTTTTGGATGAGCTGGAGAAAAACGGCAACATCAAAATCGAAAAAGGGGACAACATGTATATGAAATTGGGAATTTCTAAGATCCCTGAAATCATCCTGGACAACACAGACAGAAACAGAACTTCTCCTTTTGCTTTCACCGGAAATAAATTCGAATTCAGGGCTGTAGGTTCTTCTGCAAACTGTGGAGGTCCAATGACAACCTTGAACGTGATAGTGGCTGAGGTACTTAAGACCATGATCAAGGACATTGAGAAGGAAATGAATACTGGCAAAGAGAAGAAAATTGCCATTGTGAATGTCCTTAGAAAATACATCAAAGACTCCAAAAAAGTAAGATTTGAGGGTGATGGCTACTCTGCTGAGTGGGCTAAAGAAGCAGAGAAACGTGGGCTTTCAAACTTGAAGTCAACTCCTGAGGCACTGGATATCTATGAGAAGAAAGTTACCAAAGAACTTTTCGAACGTCACAATGTCCTGAATCACATTGAAGTTCATGCCCGTCATGAAATCATGCTGGAAGACTTTATCAAGAAAGTACAGATCGAAAGCCGTGTGATGGGCGATCTTGCGCTGAACCATATCATTCCAACTGCAATTCTTTATCAAAATAAGTTGATCGAAAACGCAAACGGTTTGAAAGGACTTGGTTTGGATCATTCAGCGGCTGTTGAGACGATTAAGGAAGTTTCCAAGCATATTGAATCCTTAAAATCCAATGTGACTGCGATGGTTGAATCCCGCAAGAAACTAAACAAAGAGGAGGATGTAGTGAAGCGTGCTAAAGGATATCAAAAAGAAGTGAAAGAGGCATATTTTGACAAAATCCGATATGCTGTCGATAAGCTGGAACTTCTGGTGGATGACGAAAGCTGGCCACTTGTGAAATACCGTGAAATGCTGTTTATCCGTTAATTTTCAATGGATTAAAGTTTTGAAAGCCACCTTTTTAAGGTGGCTTTTTTAGTTTTTTCCGCAAATTAAAAAATGGTGATTTCAGAACATTTTATTGTTTTTAATTAAGAAATTTACTTAGACAGGATCTCAATTGGGCTTTTTGAAAATTTTCATCTTGAATTATCGATAAAGACCTATTAATCTGGAGTGTTTTTTGGTTTTAGTTCAAGATTGTTTAGTAAAATGTAATAGAAGGATTTGATAATTATCAAAAAATAATCCAACTGTTAACCCTCTTTTTTAAAAAAATTAATGAATAAATATTCTTTTGACTAAAAAAATCATAAAATTCTTTTTTAATGATTTTCAATTTTTTTAGCTTTATATACTTAATTAGGAGTGTGGTCGCTTGACTAGCTTTTATCAATTGCTGACCCTGTTTTTTAGAAAGTTTTAAGGTGCTTTTCTTGACTTAAACGATACTATATGGTGAAAAATCTACAAGATTCTCTTCCCAAAAAGGCATCCGGGAATCCCCGGGTATTTCAATCAATTTATTTCTAACCTTTTATTGCCAGCTATGAGAAAGTTTCTATCAATTGCTTTCGCTCTGGCTTTGGTACTGGGAATCACAGTCTCAGCCCAAAGTCAACAGAGAGTGTTGAGGGGAACGGTCACTGCATCGACAGATGGCCTTCCCATGCCAGGAGTAACGATCCTGGACAAAAGTAATCAGACGGGTACTACCACCAATGTGGACGGAGAGTATTCCATCTCGGTAACGGACCAATCCGTTTTAGTTTTTTCATTCATTGGGTTCACCAGCAAGGAGTTTACTGTAGGTAATCAGACTGAGCTGAATGTGGTCCTGGATGAAGAAGCAAGTGAATTGAATGAAGTGGTCGTGACAGCTTTTGGTCTTGAGAGGGACAAAAAAGCACTCGGATATTCTGTAACTCAGCTTGCAGGTGACAGA
>DATIAI010000659.1:0-8769 GCA_035458065.1 Algoriphagus sp.
TAGAAGTTTCATTCTAAAACGAGTACTTTTGGTACTCATTATTGTTGTCCTCTCCCATTTCTTTCCCATTCTTGTCCACCAATTAACCATCCATCTGGATGGTTTTCCATTGGACAAATGCAAATTTTAGGTCATCCTGTGACCGAAAGGGCGAAGCTGTCCATAATTTTATTTGTTTTTAATATCAATACTTAAAAATTAGTCATGTTGACACCAATTCAGGATTCTAAAATTGCAATCATCGGACTCGGATATGTAGGACTACCTTTGGCAGTGGAATTTGCCAAGAAATTTCCGGTTGTCGGATTCGATATTGACAAAAAAAGAATTGCAGACCTACATGCGGGCAAAGACCACACCTTAGAAATCGAAGATGAGCTCTTACAGTCTGTACTATCTGAAAACGTGCCTCAAATAGGAGGAAAGGGCCTTTTCCCAACTTTTGATTCTGATTTCCTATCCGATTGCCAAGTTTATATTGTCACTGTTCCTACTCCGACAGATAAATATAACCGGCCGGTTTTGACACCTATGTTGAAGGCCTCCGAAAATATTGGGAAGTATCTCAAAAGAGGGGATGTTGTAATTTATGAATCCACCGTTTACCCCGGTGTCACTGAAGATGAATGTGTACCTGTTTTAGAGAAAGTTTCGGGATTGAAATTCAATGTGGATTTTTTCGCCGGCTATTCTCCGGAGCGGATTAATCCCGGAGACAAGGAGCATACCGTTTCCAAGATTCTTAAAGTAACCTCCGGAAGTACTCCGGAAGTTGCCGAATTCGTCGATCAGGTTTACCGCCAAGTGATCACCGCAGGTACTCACAAAGCCTCCTCTATTAAAGTAGCAGAAGCCGCCAAAGTCATCGAAAATTCTCAGCGGGATATCAACATTGCATTTGTCAACGAGCTTTCAAAAATTTTTAATCTTCTCGGAATTGATACTCACGAAGTTCTCGAAGCTGCCGGTACCAAATGGAACTTCCTGAAATTCAAACCCGGACTGGTAGGTGGGCATTGTATCGGAGTTGATCCGTTTTACCTGGCTCAAAAAGCCCAAGAGGTAGGATACCATCCCGAGATCATTCTTGCGGGTCGTCGTCTGAATGACAGTATGGGAAAACATGTGGCTACCGAAGTGATCAAGCTCATGATGAGAAAAGATCTCAAAGTCATTGATTCCAAAGTTCTGATTCTTGGCTTTACCTTTAAGGAAGATTGTCCGGACGTGAGAAATACCCGAGTGATCGATATTTACAACGAACTGAAGTCATTTGACATGGAAGTGGATGTGTATGATCCGTGGGCCAATCCGGAAGAAGTAAAGCATGAATATGGAATAGAAATTATATCTGGTGATTTATCACCAACTTTGGATAGCTATTCTGCGGTGATCCTAGCGGTTTCTCATAAACAATTTGCCACATACAATATTCAAAAATCATCTTCGCAGGTGGTATTTGATGTGAAGGGTTTTTTAGAAAAAAGTAGGGTAGACGCAAGATTATGATGACATCACACACCTGAAATTGAGTTTTTGTTTAAAAAAAAATGATTTACTTCACGAAAAAATTGAGAACCTTAAATATGAAAAAATATTCACTATTGCTTTTTGCAATCACCATTGTAGCTTTTTCTTCTTGCGTCTCAAATAAAAAATTGATTTACCTGCAAGATCTTGGATCTGACGGACCTAAGGTTTCTTCGAGTGAAAAGTTTCCTTATCGTGAGGAGCTATACCGCCTTCAAAATTTCGATATCGTTGATATCACCATTAAGACCGCTAGTGAAGAACTTAACAATATTTTTAGTATTGTCACAGGTGATCAAACCAACATGAGTATGAACATGGGGCAAAACGGAGGGGATTTGTTCTACATGAATGGTTATACATTGGATGAAGAAGGGACGGTAGACATTCCGCTTGTTGGAAAAGTCGTGCTTGTCGGACTCACTATGGAAGAATCCAAAAATTTAATAGAAGAAAAAGTAAAATCTTATGTCTCTGATGAATTTTTTGTAAGAGTCAGATTAGGAGGGATTAGGTTTAGTTCATTGGGAGAATTCAATGCTCCTGGTAAAGTGACTATTTTGCAAAATAGGGTAACAATTTTTGAGGCGATTGCGGCCTCAGGAGATATGAATACCATCGCCAGACGAGATGAGATTACAATGCTCAGACAATATCCGGATGGATCTCAAATTCACAAAATCAACCTAAATGATAGAAACCTTCTTTCTTCAGAGTTTTATTTCATTAGGCCAAACGATGTCATCTATGCGGAGCCTTTAAAAGTTAGAGAGCTTGGAGCAGGTACCAATTTCATTCAAACACTGGCTTTGATCACCTCTACTGTCTCGACTTTTGCCTTAATTGTAACTTTAGTTCAATAACCTTTATGAATTTTGAAAGTAACGAGAATGATTTTTCTGTTGAAGATTCATCATTTGAATTGAAAAACATATATAGAAAAATCCTTCAAAAATGGCTCTATATTGCAATTTCGATTATAATTTGTTTGATTTTAGGTTGGTTTTATACTAAAATTACAAGTCCACTTTATAGAGTTAACAGTCTCTTTTTTATTAAGGAGAAAGAAAGCCCACTCGCTTTATTTGGAGCCACCTCATTAATTGATAATGCTGGCATGGGGCTCCAAAATGAAGTTATTATACTGAAATCCAAACCTATCGCCCTTCGGGTTCTTAAAACTCTAGATTTTCAGGTAGAATATTTTCAGGAAGGTTCTTTTACAAATACTGAAATCTACCTTAACAATCCTGTTGTAGTAGAAGTCGATTGGAAATTTCCACAAACAATCGATGGGTTAATTAAGGTGATTTGGCAAAATGACAAAGATTATACCCTTGAATTTTTAGATGAGAATTATACCAAACTTCTTCCTGATGGAAGCAAAATTGGTTTTGGGTTTAAACCAGAACCCATTCGGGGGACCTTTAATGAGTGGATTGAGAATAATGAAATAAAAGTCAAAATTCACAAGGTTTCTCCAGACCCAGAAGGATCTATTCTTATCAAATTAAGAGATTTGAATTCTTTGGCAAATTCCTATTCAGCCTCTCTTGACGTAGAGCCTGTTGAGCGAGGTGCTTCGATCATGCAGATTGCCCTGATTTGTTCAAATCTGAATAAAGGGGAGATCTATTTAAACACCTTGATGGAATCCGTCCTCGAAATGGAACTTGAACAGAAAAATATTTCTGCAAGTAAAACGGTGGATTTTATTGATTCTCAAGTAGCAGGTGTTGCAGACTCCCTTCGTTTTTTCGAAAATCAGCTTCAAAACTTCAGATCCGATAATAAGATTTACAATCTTAGTTCTGAAAGTAGTTCTGTATATGAAAGGTTAATTGAATATGAAAATCAACTTACCCAGGAGAGGTTCAAAAGAAATTATTATCAGAATCTAAAAAAATACCTTACCAACGAAGATTATTCGGAGGTGATTGTTCCCTCTGGAATTGGAATTGAAGACCCTTTCTTAAATGGCCTAATAAAAAATCTTCTGGAATTGCAAACTGAGAAGTCAAGAATGTTGGCTACTCAGACAGAAGCTTCCCCTGCTGTAAAGGAGGTAAACAGGAAAATCGTGGATCTAAACAAATCCATCATTGAGAATTTGGAGAACGTCGATGTCAACTCCCAGTCCTTGATGGGTGATATCCAATCCAGAATCACTGAAATAGAAAGTTCCTTTAAAAGTCTTCCTGAAACAGAACAAAATTTAATCAGGATTCAGCGTGAGTTTTCACTAAGCGAAAACATCTACAATTACCTGATGGAAAGAAGGGCAGAAGCTGCCATTTCAAAAGCCTCCAATGAAGCTAATAATAAGATTGTCGAACCTGCAAGAGGAGGGTATCAAATAAGTCCGACACCAATTAAAAACTACCTGTTTGCATTTCTTGCAGGACTATTTTTTCCTATCTCAATAATTGTAGCCAGAGAGCTATTTAGAACAAAAATTGAAGATGCCCAGTTTTTTGAAAATAAACTTAAAATTCCAATGCTGGGAACAATTTTGAATAATAAATCTCAGTCAGACTTAGTTGTATTCGATAATAAAAAATCCGGCATTTCTGAATCTTTCAGATCCCTCAGGGCAAATATGAAATTTGTCCTTCCTAAAGATAAGCAGCTGACTTTTTTAGTCACTTCTACCATTTCTGGGGAAGGTAAAACTTTCTGTGCAATGAATTTAGCCGCAGCATATAGCCTTACAGGAAAGAAAACTATTCTGGTAGGATGTGATATGAGAAAGCCAAAAATTTTCTCAAGCTTTGGTCTCACGAATGATATAGGCTTATCTTCTTTCCTAAGTGGCCAGATTGATTCATGGGAAGAAATTATTTCAAAAACCAAGCATGCCAACCTGGATGTAATTGTGTCCGGACCAATTCCTCCTAATCCTGCCGAACTTATGTTTGCAGATGGATTTGAGATAATGATTACCAATTTGAAAAAGTTGTATGACGTTGTTATTCTTGATACTCCACCTGTAGGCTTGGTAAGTGAGACATTGGATCTGATGGGAATGGTTGATTGTACTTTGTTTATTTTTAGGCAAAATTATTCTCAACGGTCTTTTGTTGATGCTGTAAACGGATTAAAAACCAACCGAGGTCTTAAAAATATATTTGGAGTATTCAATGGAGTAGAATCCACAAACGTTACTTACGGATATGGATATTCTTACGGATACGGATATGGGTACTATGATGATGACAAAAAGAAATAAGAATCATATTTAAAAAGAAAGAGGGTATAAATAATACCCTTTTTTATTGTTATGGATTTAAAAAAATTAGTAAAAAAGAACTTCAAGTATTTCTCTTATTTCTTCGGATATCTCAGATACAAAATTTTATTTTTGATACTCCTGAGTGTTCTCGTAGGGATTTTAGATGGATTTGGACTAGCTTTATTTATCCCGCTTTTTCAAGTGGCTGTGGAGCCAGAAGTAAGTTCAACTTCAGACAGCCTTGGCGAGTTTTCGTTCTTGTTGGATTTCCTGGAAACTTGGGGATTGGATATTTCTATTGGAAATATTTTGTTCTTTATGACCTTTTTATTTTTAGTAAAAGGATTTTTTAAATTTTTAGATTCCTATTACAAAGTTTCACTTCAGATTTCTTTTGTTAAAAAATTGAGGTTCCAGATGCTCGATGGGCTCGGGCAGGTAAGTTATCAGCATTTTGTGGGACTAGATGCAGGAAGAATTCAGAACACACTTTCTGGTGAAGTATATAAGGTTACTGGAGCTTTTATCAGTTATTTCAATACACTACAGCATGCTGTCCTTCTTTTTGTGTATACCGGCTTGGCATTTATTTCTGATTGGAAATTTGCCCTATTAGTGAGTTTTGGAGGTTTTCTTTCCAATTTGGTTTTTAAAATATTATTTAAAAAAACTGAATTTGCTTCGATCAATATTTCTTCAAAAGGTCACCTCTTTCAATCTTTTTTAATACAGGCAGTACAGCATTTTAAATACCTGAAGGCTACATCCTATTTTGGTAAATACCAAGACAAGTTGGTCAACCAAATCCATGAAATCGAAAACCTTCAGAAAAGGATAGGGTTCTATAATTCACTTTTAAATGGACTTAGGGAACCCTTCATCCTTGTTATCGTAGTCGTTGTGATTATTATCCAAATTAGTTTTTTGGGTGGCACATTATCCAGCATTCTTTTGAGTTTAATGTTCTTCTATCGAGCACTTAATTATGTGATAAGTATTCAAAGTAGTTGGCAGATGTTTATTTCACAATTCGGAGGAATTGTAGCCACTACTGAGATGATCCAAATGTTTGATGGTGGAAAAGAGGAAGAAAAGGAATCAGGCAATTTTGAAGGATTGGGTGAAATTATCCTTCAAAATGTGGGTTTTAAGTTTAAAGACGGAGTCGAAATCCTAAAGAATATTTCTTTAGACATTAAGCCGAAAGAGGCTATTGCTTTTGTGGGTCCCAGCGGTAGCGGTAAGACAACATTGGTCAATGTCATTGTTGGTTTATTAGAACCAACTTCCGGTCTATTGACTGTAAATCAATCAGATAGATCTAAAGTAAACATCAATGACCTTAGAAAGAAAGTAGGCTATATTACCCAAGAGCCGGTGATTTTCAACGACACTATTTTCAACAATGTAACCTTTTGGTCCCCAAAGAATCCTATAAATCTTCAAAAATTTGAGATGGCTATTCGTCTTGCCAACCTCCATGAGTTTTTGAACAACCTCGAGCTGCGGGAGGACACCCAGCTTGGTGACAACGGCGTCAGAGCAAGTGGCGGTCAAAAGCAAAGAATTTCTATTGCTAGAGAATTATTCAAGGAAGTTGAAATTATCGTTTTTGATGAAGCTACTTCTGCATTAGACAGTGATTCCGAAAAAGTAATTCAGGAAAATATCAATTCACTTCAGGGTAGATATACCCTCCTGTTAATCGCGCATCGACTCAGCACCATAAAAAACGTAGACAGAATATATCTTGTCAAAGACGGAGAAATCAGTTCCTCGGGGGATTTTGATACCCTGGTCCAAGAAGATGTCTATTTTTCAAGGATGGTCAAGCTTCAGGAATTTTGATTTTGAAGAAAAAGATTCTTTTGATAGGTCCAATAAATGACCAAGGTATAGGCGGAAGGTTTGAAGAAATGAGGGTTTGGACTCGATTCTTAGAGCAAGAGAATTTCCAAGTTTCCGTCTTTTCAATGTTTAATAGCCGCTTTGGATTGGAAAGGGCCCAAATGGTTGAATCTGTCCACTTGGTTTTTTCTAATCTTTGGAGGTTGTTTCCGGGGCTTCGGAAAATCTTGCTAAGAATTTGGGGTTCAAGATTCTTTCGAAACCAACGAGACAACTTTTATGATTCGGAAAGTTGGAGAGATTTTGCCAGCACCTTCCATCACATCATTCTGTTCATTACCCATCACTCCAAGGAGATAAAAATTTTTGAGTCAAGCTTACCAGTGCCTGTTTCAATCAGGTTCACGGGTAGGGTTGATGACTTTTCGCCACTGAAAAAGCATACTGTCCAAATTTTTAATGCATCAAGAAATTATGTTATTCATGCTCCCGGCTTATTTCAAGGGTTTGAAAATGGCATTCCCAAAGTGTATATAGACCAAACCACGCTCTCTGAGAAGTCACTTCTTGATTTGGAATTGGATGGGAATTTAAACGTTTTTGCAATGATTGGGCTCTTTATGGAAGTCAAACAAATGGCAGAAATTATCACACTTTTTGCCAAACTTCCGGATTTAAGCCTTGTCCTATTCGGAACCGGTGAACTTCAAGATTCCTACCAAAGGAAGATTCAGGAATTAGGGCTTAAAAATGTGAAAATCATCGGATTTGTACCTTCAGATCAAATTTCAAAACTCTACTCACAAATTGACGCTTTAATTATCAATAGTTTTGAGGAAACTGGTCCCATGACCGGTATTGAGGCAATGGCAGCTGGAAAAGTCATATTTTCAAGACCTGTTGGCGCCATGCAGGAAAGACTAAATGATCCCGATTTGATTTTCAATAGCATGGGAGTCCTATTTGAAAAAGTGAAAACCTATTCCGCATTCTCTCCTGAAAAAATTATAAGAGTTAAAACTTCTATGCGTACTAGATATTTGGAAAATTACTCCAACATCCAGTTAAAAAAGCAAATAATCGATATGGTGGTTGAGGGTAAGGGGATATGAGAAAAGGAATAAACCCCTCTAAAACTGATAACAGAATTTATCTCCAATCTACCCACCGGATAATCCTTTCTGTTTTCATTCCCAATTTAGAGGACGATTACTTTAAGCATGCAAGAGAAATATTCCAACTTTGTCTAGAATCCGTTCTCTTTACCGTTCACGACAAAACCAGGATTTCCATAATCATTAATGGATGTTGTACAGAAGTAGAGCAACTTATTTTCTCTTATAAGGAGGCATATCCTCTGATTGACCAGGTGTTTTATACCCGTGAAAACCTGGGAAAAATCAATGCGATTTATTCTATAATCAAAAGTAATCTTGAGCCTCTGATTACAATCTCAGATTCCGATGTGCTTTTCCTGGAAGGATGGCAGAAAGAAACGTATGAGGTGTTCAGGAATTTCCCTCAAGCAGGCATGGTTTCTCCGGTTCCCAGCAGTAAGGGATTCCTGTTTAGCACTGCCAGCACATTATATTTTGGACTGTTTAAGGGAAATATACGATTTCGTGATGTGCAAGACCCTGACGGAATGGATAATTTTCAAAGAAGTGTTGGGTCTAAACTTTATGATCCTATTCACCTAAAGAAATATTTGGTAATTGCCAATAATGGAAAAGAAGCGGTGATTGGCTGTGGGCATTTTGTGGGTACTTTTCGAAAGGAAGTATTCGAATACAGTCCGACAAAAGTTTGTGAATTTCGGGTGCAGGGCGGAAGTGAAGAGGCCTATTTGGATGATCCAAATGACCATTCGGGTTTTCTAAGATTAGCCACATTAGGCAATTTTGCTTACCATTTGGGTAATACTCCTGCGGCATGGATGCATGAAAAGCTTCTTGAAATCAAATCTTCTCTAAAAAAATCCTCAGACAGCGGTTCTATTCCACCTGCTCAACCACTCCCAAAAATGGCTGTAAAAATTGGACAGTTCTTATGGGTTAATCTATTTTATCGATTCCGAAAGCAGTTCTTTGGTTTTTTGGGGATGAATGAAAAATACTAAATGAGTTTATCAAGTAAAATCCGACGGTATTTGCAGCGGA
>DATIAI010000660.1:0-2949 GCA_035458065.1 Algoriphagus sp.
CTACACTTTCCCTAAAAATACTTCTTTCCAGTCAAGCAACTATTCCATAAATACTGAGAATGATTCTTCCAAAAAAAACTGAGAAAACCTACTCTTTTTTACCAATCATTCCCTATAAAAACTCTCCTGCCAAGAACTGGCAGGAGAGCTTTTTATATGATCGAGTTTACAAACTCCAAGTATTCCCGACCTCCGAAAGCGGAATGCAACCTTTGAATTCTCCTGGAACCGGGTCATAGCTCAATACATTTTTTCCGATTTCCTCGGAACTGAAATAGGCCCAAAGCACAGATGATTTCAATCCACGATAGAACCCAACTGGCTCCTGAGGTCCCACTGCAGTTCCCCACACTTTCGGGGCAAACTTAGGAGAATTGGCTTCGTGCTCTTTCAGACAAGCGGTCTTGTCCTCGGCACTGAGTTCGGCAAAGACTTTTCCGAATTTTGCCTTGCAGTCTGCATTGAACTTTTCAATTTCCCCTACCAAATTCTTTTGACCAGCTTCATCGTAGGTCTTCGCGTAGACCAAGTCCAGGAAAATATCAACTTTCACATCCAATGCTCCGGGAGTATCAGTTCTTGGTAAAATAGCATCGGCAAATGAAGAAATAAACCTCGCCTGATCCTCACTTAGAAATTGGGGGGTCCAAGTCAGCCGATCTTGCTTTGCACAGGACTGGAGCAAGGAAAGCAAAGTCGGTGCACCTACTGCAGTTCCGGCCAAAAGCGCGGTTTTACGTAATGCGTCTCGTCTGTTCATGGCCTAGAGATTTGATTTTTTGAGTTCAGATATGGCATGATTTGCAGCTCGGGCTGTGAGCGCCATGTAAGTGAGAGAAGGATTGACACAACTGGAAGATGTCATGCAAGCTCCGTCTGTGACAAAGACATTTTTACAATCATGTACTTGGTTTGTTCCATTCAGAATAGAGGTTTTCGGATCCCGGCCCATTCTTGCCGTTCCCATTTCGTGAATGCCATAGCCCATTTCATGCTTGTTGTCAAAGTCCATGACATTTTTCACTCCGACTTTTTCCAGCATTTCTTTGGCATCGATTCGGATTTGTTCATTCATAGCCAGTTCATTTTTGCCCCATTCCGCATCGATGGAAAGTGTCGGTTGGCCCCATTTATCCAAGACGTCCTTGTTGAGATAAACCTTGTTTTCATGATAAGGGAGGCATTCTGCAAAACCGGTGATGAAGAACTCCCAAGGGCCTGGCTTCATCAATCCGTCTTTGAAATCTGCTCCAAAATCCTCTTGGTTAGAACCAGCTCCCCAACCGGCGCGTCCTCCACCGCCCTGGAATCCAAAGCCTCGGACAAACTTGTCAGACTTGGTCTTTTCGTCCAGATTGACATATCGGGGAATATAGATTCCGTTAGGACGTCGGCCTTTATAATATTGATCTTCAAAACCTTCCACTGACCCCATTGCCCCTACCCGATAGGTATGGTCCATCAGGTTGTGACCGAGTTCACCGCTATCATTGCCCAAGCCATTTGGAAAACGACTGGATGTGGAATTCATGAGGATTTGAGTCGTACTCAGGGTGGATGCATTGACGAACACAATTTTGGCTTTGTAAACGATGTCCTCTCCTGTCTCGGAATCGATGATTCGGACACCAGAAGCTTTGCCTTTTTGCTCATCATAAACCAGGGACTGGACTATGGAAAAAGGTCGGATGGTAAGATTACCTGTGGCATGAGCAGCTGGCAATGTCACGGCATTCGAACTGAAGTAGGCACCGTAAGGACAGCCACGGTCACAGCGGTTTCGGAACTGGCACTTGCCTCTCCCGTTCAGAGGCTCAGTCAGATGAGCCACCCTCCCGATGATCATATTTCTTCCTGAAAATTCCTTTTCAATCCGCTCCTTCACGTGTTTTTCCACACAATTCAGCTCCATGGGAGGCAAAAAATGGCTATCCGGCAATTGTGGCAAGCCCAAAGCCTCTCCGCTGATACCTGCAAATTTTTCCACATGGGTGTACCAAGGCGCCAAATCCTTGTATCGGATCGGCCAGTCTACTCCATGCCCGTCTTTGGCATTTGCTTCGAAATCAAGATCAGACCAGCGGTAGCATTGCTTTCCCCAAAGTAGGGATCGCCCGCCCATCTGATGGGCACGAACCCACAGAAAGGGTTTGACCTCGGTATAGGGATTTTCCACATCGTTGGCATGGAAATGCTCGTTCATTTCTCCGATAAAGCCGGATCTTCCTCCTTTGGGATGTCTTGCTTTTTGCTCTGGAGTGAGTCCTCCACGGAGTTCGGTTTCCCAGGGATCGAGGGTCATCGTAGGGTAATCGACCACGTGTTCCACGATCCGTCCCCGCTCCAGGACGAGGGTTTTGAGTCCGGCTTCGCAAAGTTCTTTTGCCGCCCAGCCTCCGCTTATTCCCGAACCGATGACGATCGCGTCATATGTCAGGTTTTTGTCTGCGTCAATATTAAAGTTGGCCATTGGTTGAGTTTACTTGAGGGCATAATTTAGACAAATCCTCAAAACAACCGAGGGTAACGAATCGAAACAAATAGGGCTTCATTTGTTTCATTGAGCAGTATTCTTCTTGGAATTCATAGAATAGACCTAGGTTTTAGCTTTTGCAAAAGGAAACTTCGAGACAATCCCCAAGAATTTTGAAAGTTGGTGATATCCCATCCAAAGCATTCCCTACAAACTGGCCTTCATTGAAACAAACAAGATTTGGTGCATTCAGAACCTGATAGGATCTGTTGAATTCCATGCTAGACGATGGATTCAAAATAAAGTTAAAAGCTACTGAAGCTGAATTCAGAATCAGTTTATCGGTCAAATTCAAGCCAAACATTGTGTCCCCAAGACCCATTGATATTATACCTCCTGCCAGTTCCAAAACTCCAATGCTAATGCTTTGGCGAAGCTCACTTAGATCTAATTCCCCATTTCCAAAAAGCAAAACA
>DATIAI010000661.1:0-2372 GCA_035458065.1 Algoriphagus sp.
GTTATAATCGAGGTAAATCGGGTAATTCATGAACCTAAAATAGAGTTTTCTTGTCCTATATACTTACAGATTTCAAGTAACGGATGATTCCTCAACTTTAAAAAAAAGCAATGCAAGAAACCTGGACATTTGATTTTCCTGCTACTGACTCTCCCGAAAGCCAGCTTAAAAGCGTTTTGAAAAACAATGAGAAAGAACTTGGTATTTTTCTCTCCTACTATTTCAAAAAAGAAGGTGCTGTTGCTGAAAAGGTAACACTTAAAGATCTTCCTGCATTTAACTCCGAAAATTCCGGAAAACTCACTTTAGCATTTGATTTGGTGCATTTTAATGCTTGCCTGGCCATTCATGACCAAGCCAGAGAAGAAATGAGTATCACTTTTGAAATTGATCCAAAAGCTGAAAAAATAAAGCTTATCGGAGCTTATTGGCCGAGTCGTGAGATGGACGAAATCTAAGAGACAAGAAGCGAGAAGCAAGAGACAAGAAGTCAGCTCCTTCGGTCCAGATGCTACTCCTATTATTTAGAAAATGGTGAAAACGGGCTATTTTCGGCAGCATTGAGCTTTAGATTAAGTTGCAATTCCTAGCATTTGAAGTATTTTTGGCCTTCTATTTTAGGCTATGACAGAATCTCTGAATTTTATTGAACATATCATCGAGGAAGATTTAGCGAATGGATTTCCTCAAGAAAAACTTCGCTTTCGATTTCCTCCGGAACCCAATGGCTATTTGCATATTGGCCATGCAGCTTCGATTTGCCTGAATTTTGGTTTGGGAGAAAAATACAACGCCCCAGTCAATCTCAGATTTGACGATACCAATCCTTCTAAAGAGGAGCAGGAATATGTAGATGCCATCAAGCATGATATTGCATGGTTGGGTTTTCGTTGGGCCAACGAATGTTACGCTTCAGATTATTTTCAGCAACTACACGACTGGGCAGTTCAGTTGATTAAAGCTGACAAAGCCTATGTCGATCAGCAGACCTCCGAGGAGATTGCATCGCAAAAAGGTACTCCCTCTTCGGCCGGATCAGAAAGTCCCTATCGCAATAGACCAATAGAGGAAAGTCTTGACCTTTTCGATCGAATGAAAAAAGGGGAATTTCCCGCAGGAAGCTACGTTCTCCGCGCAAAAATCGACATGGCCTCCCCTAACATGCACATGCGGGATCCGATTTTGTACCGGATCATCAATGCGCATCACCACCGTACCGGAAATAAATGGTGCATTTATCCCATGTATGATTGGGCTCATGGAGAGTCCGATTATGTAGAGCAGGTTTCCCATTCACTTTGTACCCTGGAGTTCAAAGCGCACCGGGAACTTTACGACTGGTATCTGGACCAAATCTATGATCCAAAACTACTTAGACCTAAGCAGCGGGAATTTGCTCGCAGAAATCTGAGCTATACGGTGATGAGTAAACGAAAACTTCTGGAATTGGTACAGAATAAAATCGTGACAGGATGGAATGACCCTAGAATGCCAACTATTTCAGGATTGAGAAGAAGAGGCTACACACCTACTTCTATCCGTAAATTCAGCGACTTGGCCGGAATTGCTAAGCGTGATAATGTTACCGATGTTTCTTTACTTGAATTCTGTATTCGGGAGGATTTGAATAAAACAGCCACCCGGGTAATGGCAGTGCTCAATCCTGTCAAGTTGGTGATTACCAATTATCCGGAAGGAAAATCCGAAATTTTGGATATGGAAAACAATCCTGAAGAAGCTAATTCAGGTACCCATGAAGTTCCTTTTACCAGAGAATTGTACATCGAGCGTGAGGACTTTAAAGAAGACGGAGGCAAAAATTTCTTCCGTCTTGCCCTGGGAAATGAGGTACGTCTGAAAAGTGCCTATATCATCAAAGCTGAATCAGTAGTGAAAGATGAGGCAGGAAATATTCTTGAAATTCATTGTTCCTACGATTCAGAATCCCGCTCTGGAAGTGGCACAGAAGCCAGTGAACGTAAGGTAAAAGGTACCCTTCATTGGGTTTCTATTGCCCATGCCATTAAAGCAGAAGTCCGTGAATACGACAGACTGTTTCTGGATGAGGCTCCTGATTCACATGAGGAAAAGAGTTTCATGGAATTCTTGAATCCAAACTCATTGAAGGTTATCAAGGAGGCCTATCTCGAGCCTTTCTTGGCGAAGGCTACTTTGAACGACAAATTCCAATTCCAGCGATTGGGGTATTTCACCTTGGATCAGGATTCTGCAGTGGGAAAATTGGTGTTCAACAAAACTGTTGGCCTGAAAGATACTTGGGCTAAGCAAAACACTGAAACTCCTGCACAGAATCAACCCAAGCCACAATCGCCAGCTCAACCTCAAGGCCAAAAATCCGCTTTGAATGAGAT
>DATIAI010000662.1:0-4498 GCA_035458065.1 Algoriphagus sp.
ACTAGATTTTTGTACTTGGGGGGGGGGCAAAATGGTTTTTCATAAAATTGGGTTAGGTGGTTGATAAAGGAGTTGATAAAAGATCAAAACGATTTCTTTAAAAGTCAATAGTCCCAACTAATTTTTCAATAAAAAAACCCAAATCTTTTGACCTGGGCTCTTTTCAGATTTCTGATTTCAGACTTCTTACTTTCAATATTACCAAGTCCTTCCCCCTTGAGGTCTTCCTCTCTGCCAAGGCTGCTCGGTGGTCTCAGGCTGCTTGAAGTTTCCGATGATGTAGGTAAAAGTCAACATTCCGTATCGTGTCAGAACGTTAGTAAATACATCGGTCACAGCTACGTCTGAAATGGTTCGGCTGATGCTGTTGTTTTGATTCAGCAAATCAAAAATCACCACTTTCAGTTCGGCCTTGTTGTTTTTCGCGAAGCGGTATCCACCTTCGATATTCCATAACCAAAAGTTCTGGTCAAATCCTTCAGAAAGCCCACTGTAAAGCGTGTGAGCAACGTTATTTCCTATAAAGACTTTCCCGTTTTGGGAGGAAAGAAAAAGCCGGATGTTTGATTCCTGCTGGTAATAGTTGTTGTCAAGATCCTGCTGAAGACTGGAATTGACAATGTTGTAAGTACCCGTGGATTGGATTGAGAAATCCACGTTTTTGCTGATGTTGGAGCTGAATGTTAAACCCTGGCTGAGCGCAAGGTTGTCATTGATGTTGTTGTCTCCATTGATTATCCCGGGAATCCGGTTGAAACTTACCCGGCTGTTGGTGTTGAATTGAGTCTTGATCTTTTTGATCGGTGCGCCATAAGTCAGAAAAAAGCTGGTTCTCCAGTTTCCGTCCAAGTTGACAGGTTGGGTAATTTGACCTCCCGGACGAAGTAGGATTTCTCCGTTGATCAAGGTGTCCTGGGCGGTGATGAAAGTGTTGCTGCCAATGTAATTATTGGTCGCAGAATAGTTCAGGAACATAAACAGCGTGCGAGACTTTTCAAGATTCACTTTGCTGATATTCGCAAAAATATTGTGGTTGAAGCTTTGGGCAAGGTTCGGATTTCCGACACTCAGATTCAGAGGGTTTTGATTGTTTACTACATTTTGAAGCTGATTTACACTTGGCTCATCAGTATCAGTCCGGTATCGAAATCTCCAACTGAAGCCAGTCTCACGGTTTCTGAAATTGACATTGGCACTGGGAAGGATATTGCTGAAGTTCCTTTTGAAAACTCCCTCTGTCGGGAAAAAGGACTCGTTGTCCAAGGTGGCATATTGGTAATCCAAATTCAGATTGATGCTGTAATCACCGGTATTGTAGGCATAGCCGGAGCGGAGTCGCTGGGTGATGAATTTGTTGTCAAACTCATTGGAGAGGGCCGTATCCAACACCGGTCTGCGCTCATCATCGAGGATATAAGTTTTCTGATCAGCTATGGTTTTATTGTTGCCGATTTGATAACCAATTGTACCAATACCCTTTTCTCCAAAGGGCTCGGTTAATGTCGCGTTGATCCGATAATTAAATCCGTCATTCAGCGCGTCCGTCTCCTGAAGAGTAGTATCGATTAAATTTCTTCCAAAGTCTCGGCTTGCTGCCAAAAGATCTGAGTTTTGATCTCTGTTGTTCCAGGCTGTGAAAATATCCGTGGAAAAAGTTCGGCCCTTCTTCTCAAATTTATAGCGATAGGTCAGGTTGTTGGAAACATTTAAAGCCTGAGTTTCCGCATTGGTGATGGATCTCAAAGCCGAAAGCGAATCGCCTGTACTCGCCAAGGTCAAAGCGTCCCTGTCACTGAAAGTTTTGTTGGTCTGAAAAGAAAGGTTTGGAGTCAGAATGATTGAATTTTTTTCATTCAGATCAGCCTCAATTCTCGCATTTGCCCGGTGGTTGTAATTGTCCACTGTGTTGACCAAGTTTTCTTGGTAATACTGCCGCAAGTCCTCGTTTACCACAGTTTCCCGATTGGTAATTTGCTGAAGGGTGTTGGTGGTGTTGTTGAAGAAATAACTCCCCGTGAAATTTACTTTTTGCCCCCATTTGTCTGAATAATTCAACCCCAAGGCATTGGTAGTGACAATTCCGCCGGAGTTTCCGACGAAGAAATTGTTATTTCCTCCACCACCCCATCGGCCACCACCGCCTCCGCCTCCACCACCGGGGCCTCTTGGCCCACCCCCTGATGAATTGGCAGAAACCCCGGCCAAGTCCTGACTGGAAAAGTTTTGCTGGTTGATGTTATTGAAAAGTCCCAAAACAGAGAAGCGTTGATCTCCTTTGAACATGTTTAAACTTCCGCCTGCAGAATACCGATCGTCGGTTCCATATCCGCCATAGGCCCTTCCAAAAGAACCGTTTTTCCGGTCTTCCCTCAGAATAATATTGATTGTCTTGGTGTAATTGCCATCATCAAAACCAGTCAAGCGACTTTGATCAGAACGCTGATCCAAAACTTCCACCCGTTCAATCGCATCTGCCGGCAGATTTCGTAAGGCAATGTTTGGATCACTGCCAAAAAACTCCCGGCCATCCACTAAAATTTTTTGGACTTGTTCTCCCTGTGCCTGAACCTGCCCATTTTGCATGGTGATCCCTGGCATTTTCCGGATCAGGTCCTCAGCTTGAGCATTCTGTTGGGTTTTGAAGGCATTTGCATTGAAGGACGTCGTATCTCCCTTTTGTTCACCTACCACATTTTGACCTTCGATGACTACTTCTCCGAGTACTTTGGTGTCCTCCAAAATGATCAGTTCACCCAGATCTACTGCATCTCTTTGGTCGTGAATTTTGGTAATGGTTTTATATCCAAGGAAAGAAATCTCCAGTTTGACTTGAGGTATAGACGGTCTGGCGATTTCAAATTCCCCGTTTGGACCGGTAACTGTACCTCGAAGTAGGGAATCAGTCACCGTTTTGATCAGGACATTGGCCCCAATCATGGGCAACTTGGATACCCCATCGGTCACTTTTCCGGTAAATTTCCTCTCAGGTCTACTTTGTTCGGTTGGCCGCTGCGCGTATGCTGAAACTCCCAGCAACAGGTTAAAAATGAGAACAATAAAAAGGTAGCTTTTTTTCATATCCATGCAAAGTTCAACACTTTGACCGATAGTGAAAGCGAATGGTTTAACCTGAAATACCTGAAAAATTAGAATGGAAATTAGTAGGGATGAATGGTGAAAAAATCTTTTAAAAAATTAAAAGATCTTAAATCTGAGCCATGATTTCCGGATAGGTAATCCCAAAGTGGCTGTTATCGTACACAGCCTTACTATTGCGAATGATAATGACCTGTGGAGATTCATGTGGGACTCCAAATTCATCTTCCACTTGGTCAGATATTGTCCTGAATGCAATCAGATCCAAAAAGTATGGCACCACTTTCTCCCCATCTTCTGTTTTCCAATTGCGAAGAAGGCGATCGAGAGACATGCTGCTCACGGAGCATCGCGTGCTATGCTTGAATATGAGAACAGGCTTGGAATTGCTCAATTCCTTAATTTCTTCGATTTGAGTTGATTCGGTCAGTTTTTTCCAGTTCATAATCTTGATTGCTTACTTTTGGGGCAATTGTTGCAAGGGTAAAATAGTTCCTTTTTGCCACGGAAATAAACGCTATGAAAATAACCAACAAAGGCCGAATTGTACAGTTTATCTGCCTGTCCTTTTTCATTTTTAATGCTTTCAGTGCATGCAAAAGTCTGGATCCAACCCTTAATCCAGCCCTTTCAAAAGTCCCAACCGCTTATTCCACGGTGAATGTACCGGTCCAAATCCCTACACAAACCCTGGAAAACCTGGTCAACCAGCGGATTCCACCAACTCTTTTTGCCGAAAAATCCATGGATCTGGGAAATGGCATCATCGGTGACCTCAACTTTTCCAGAAATGGAATGGCGAAAATCGAAGCAGTTGATGAACAGCATTTGCAAATCACACTCCCGATAAAAGTACAGGGTGAGGTCGGGCTCAAACCTGGCGGACTCCGTAATCTTTTCCAATCCAAAATCCCTCTCGACCAATCTTTCGCACCAGTTGTATTGATCAATCCTGAAATCAATTCCAACTGGTCTTTGGGCATTTCCGAGTTTGAATTGGTGGATTTGGGAGGAAAAATGAATTTGAACGTGCTCGGAATGGAACTTGAACTGAGCCAACTGATCCAGAAAGAAATCCAAAACTACGCCTCAAAAAATCTGACCTCAAATCCGGATTTGATAAAACTGAAACCCATAGTGGATCAGGCTTGGAATCAGGTCGGAAAGCCTGTTTTCGTAGACTTTCATGGAAAAAAAATGGCCTTTTCCATTCAGCCGGATTCTATAAAACTGACAGAAAATTTAACACCCGGAAAAGGTTATAACCTCAACCTTGGGTTGTCAGGAAAGGTCAATTCCCATCCGGCAGATGCTGCACCTAGTAGGGCTTTTCCTTTGCCCAAACTCACAGAAAACAGCAATCAGGAAAACCAGCTTGAAATCCTGATTCCTCTTAGTCTTA
>DATIAI010000663.1:0-5108 GCA_035458065.1 Algoriphagus sp.
TATTTATCCACAGCCTCCTTAAACTGAGCCTGAATTTCCTTGATGTTTTTCCTTGGAACAAAGCCTAACTCATTGAATTCAGAAACCCATGTGGTCAGTGTTTCCTCACTCAGTTCTGTTCCTTTGGAAGCTTCCAGAATCTGTTTGATCAAATCCTGCTTTTTCTTGAGATTCTGATCAAATTCCGTATTTGCCTGCTTATTGGAGCTCCTGCGGTTTTCGAAGAAAGCATCACAAGCTGCTTTGAATTTTCTGTAAAGAGAATCCCGGTTTTTCTCGGGTGTCGGACCCAATTTTTTCCAGTCTTGCTGAAGCTTTACCAACTGATTGGCAGTGGCTTGCCAATCTGTATTTTCCATCAAAGCTTCCGCTTGGGCGATGAGTTCTTCAGCCTTTTTCTGATTGGTTGCTCGGATTTCATCCAGCTCTTTGAAGAAGAGGTTCTTATTATGGAAAAAATGCTTAAACGCAGCCCAAAATGCCTTATTGATTTCCTTTCCGGCTTCTTTTGGCACTGGTCCGATCTTTTCCCAAGCCTTTTGAATATCCAGAATCTCCTTGGTTTTGGTATTCCAGTCTTTGATCCGGTCTGCTTTGAAATCTGCAAAAGGAGCCAATAATTGAATCAGTGCTTCTTTTTCAGCCTGGTTCTTTTTGAACACTTCTTTCTGACCTTCAAAAAACTCTTTTCTACGGTCATAGACAGCATCGGATGCAGCTTTGAACCGCTGCCAGAGGTTTTCCTGATCCTCTCTTGGCACCGGCCCTATGTGCTTGAATTCCTCATGAAGCTCATTCAATTGTTTGATGGCCTCTTTCAGATCCTTGACATCCTTGAGCAAAGAAGCCTTTTCAACAAGGTCGGTTTTGCTTTCCAGGTTCTTTTTTCTGTCAAGTTCTTTCAACTCAAAGTAGATACTGCGGTTGTCGTAGAATCTGTCCATCAGGGCGTTGAAACTGGCCCAGAGATTTCTGTTTTGGGCGGTCGGCACAGGTCCAATGGTTTTCCACTGTTCCTGGATGGATTTGATGGCACCCATACTGAGGGTAGTTTCTTCTCCATCGACCAGGTCGCGAAGTTTATTCAGAAGTTCCGTTTTCGCTACGAGATTTCTCTCTTTCTGCTTTTCGGCTTCTTTTCGGATTGAATTTAGCTGATATCTAAAATCATTAAAAACCTTGAAAAACTCCCGCTCTTCTTCATGTTGCCGGTATTCAAAATCGTCCTCAACACCCCCATCAGCTTTGAATTTGTTCAAAGCCTCATCCTTATCCTTTGAAACCAGTTCGTCGAAAGCGGCTTTTATTTCGTGGGCAATTTTGTCCAGTTTGAGAACCGGAATGTGGTGGATTTTATCCTTGAGTAGTTTTAAAAGTTGAATTTTAGTCAGGCCTGCAAGTTCGATATGCTCATCTGAATGCTCTTCTTCCTCTGTCTCCTCTACTTCAGGTTCTGTCTTTTCAGTAACTTCTGCATTTTCTGTAGCTAGGGATTCCTTTTCAGCTACAGGTTCAGTCGTAATTTCAGATTCGGTAGAAGCTTCAGGGGTTGGATGGTCTTCCACACTGTCCATTTCGGCTTCAGGTAGTTGAGCTTCTTCCGTCGCAACAACAGCTGGCTCAGCATCTTCTACAGAAACTTCTTCAGTGCTTACTACCTCTTCAGCAGGTTGCTCTGGTTCTTCGATTTTTGAATCTTCCGCAGTGGCTTCACCTTCAGGTTGCTCGGCTTGATTTTCATTTTCGATACCTTTTACTTCCTCGTCAGAAGCTTGGGTCACCTTGTCTTTTTCAGACAATTCGTTACTTTTCTCAGTCATAAAAACGATACTATTTCAAGGCAATATGGGCAAAAGTAGGGATTTTGCCTAATTTAATCTTGGGTCCAGGGGATAATTTGCGATTACCTTAAACTCCCCTCCCATCTTTTTTAACAGTAATCGCCAGAGCTCATCGGGGGTATTTTGAAGGACATCAGGATCAATTTTATGGTCACAAATGATCCATGTATTTTCACTTAATTCATCTGAAAGTTGACCAGAACCCCAACCGCTATATCCGATAAAAAATCTTACCAAACTCGAATCCAAAGTCCCGGTTTTCAATTGCTCTACCAGACTCTCGAAATCTCCTCCCCACCACAGACCTTCACCGATCGGGAGACTGCCTTCCAATTTCTTTTCTCCGAAGTAAATAAAATGAAGGGTGTTTTGCTCCACAGGGCCACCCACAAAAACCTCACTTTCCAAAAATGACAATTCTTCTACCAGTTCACTCAAGTGAAGAATCGATGGTTTGTTGAGCACGAGACCAAAACTGCCTTCCGAATTGTGCTCACAAAGCAAAACAACTGAACGCACGAAATTTTCATCCTGCAAAAACGGTTCGGAGATTAATAGATTGCCTGCCTGAGGTATTTTCGAAGGATCATTCTTCATGCTCTTATCTTTCCTTTTCGGTGAAAAATATAGGCTTAAATTTTAAAAATCCAATGCCTGTGGTACTTTTATCAAGCAATTTTAAATCAAAGTAAAAACGAAATGAAGCTTTCTGAAATTCGTAAGGAGTACACGATCAAATCTCTGGATATCAATGATGTAAGCTTTGATCCTTTTCATCAGTTCAGAGTGTGGCTGGACGAAGCAATCGATTCAGAAGTACCAGAAGTAAATGCCATGTGCCTTTCGACAATCGGATTAAATGGTTTTCCCAATGCACGAATTGTTCTATTGAAAGAAATGGATCATGGTTTTGTCTTTTTCACCAATTATGAAAGCGAAAAAGGACAGGAAATTGCAGCGAATCCCAAGGCTTCTTTGACGTTTTTTTGGCCGGAACTTGAGCGTCAAGTCCGGATTATGGGAGAATTGGAAAAAGTAAGTGCGGAAGAATCGGATAAATACTTCCATTCACGTCCTATGGGTTCTCAAATCGGTGCTTGGGCTTCCCCCCAAAGCAAAGAAATTGCAAATCGTGAAGAACTTACCGGCAGACTGGAGGATTTGGAAAAGCGATTTGCCACTGAGACCATTACAAGACCACCGAATTGGGGTGGATACAGGTTGTTGCCTTTTCGAATTGAATTTTGGCAGGGAAGACCCAGCAGATTACACGACAGGATTTGCTTTAAAAAACAGGAAAACGAAAATTGGGCTATCTCCAGACTTGCTCCCTGATCACTTCAGCTCAAAAAGATCTTGCACACCAATAAACCTTTCGACCGTAAATCCCTCACCATATTTGGTCAAAATTCTATGTCCAAATTCACGGGCCCTGGACTCAATAAACGGCAGGAATTCCGGTGAGGAAATGAAACTTGCAGGCTCCTGATTAGAAGGATCGTAAAACTGGGACTTGAAGGCCATAATGCTCGCAACTTTGGTGTCCCAATGCTCCGAAATATCAAAGATGAAATCCGGCTGAATGTAGTTGTTTTGAATGTAATGGTAGACAAATTTGGGTCTCCAAGGTTGCTGGGAGACTCCTTCATGACTTGTGTCAATTTTTCGCAAACCACTCATGAAACAGGCGTTTGTAGCCAATGAGGCCCCTTTTCCATGATCTGGGTGCCTGTCAGAAACTGCATTTGCAAGCACAATTTCAGGCTGGTATTTACGGATAATCCTGATCAGTTCATGTTGGTGAAATTCATCATCCTTGAAATAGATATCCTTGAATCCCATGTTTTCTCGTGCCGATAGACCGAGAATTTTGGCGGCGTCTTCGGATTCCTTAAGGCGGGTTTCAGGAGTGCCTCTGGTGCCCATTTCTCCATGGGTAAAATCAACAATACCCACCTTATAGCCTTTTGCAACATGCGCGGCAATCGTACCGGAGCATCCCAATTCGGCGTCGTCAGGATGAGCTGCCAAAACCAAAATATCTAATTTCATGTGTTTATAATGGATTTTTTAATGGTCACATAGCCTGTCCCGAACTTGATTCGGGAGAATCTCGCAGGGTTGATAATTATCATTCTATTTACCACTTGGGCCAAGCTCGATTTCATTTGTGTGTTATTTTACCCTGAGGTTTTGACCTACCCGAAGTATCGATCTTGTACTGATTCCGTTCAATCTGGTAATTTGACTGATAGTCACTCCGTATTTTCTGGCTATTGTGCCTAAATTTTCTCCTCTTTTAACGCGGTGATAGGCCGCAGCCCTTGCTTTTGCAATGTGGCTAAATAAGTCCTTTGAAATCAGAATGTCTTGTTTAAACAATTCACCTTTTTCAAAATCATATACTCCTTCAGGATCGAATGCAAGACCTTTATATCGCATTTCATAGTGAAGATGAGATCCGGTACTTCGTCCGGTACTTCCTCCTTTTCCTAAGATATCCCCTGCTTTCAATTCATCCCCTACTTCAGCGATTTGCTTAGAAAGATGGCCATAGAGGGTTTCAAGGCCATTTTTGTGTCGCACTAAAATATAATATCCCCAGCCATATCGGTCGTAACCTCTTACCCGGACAATTCCGTCAAAACCAGCATAAACTGGATCCCCTGTATTGAGGTCTAAGTCAGTGCCATAGTGCATCCTGCCCCATCTACCGCCGAAGTTGGAGGTGACAACTGGTTTGTCCAGAGGCATTTTCCAATCTAAGCCATATCTGGGATCATAAAGCCTAAGCTGCAGGCTGTCTTGGAAATTGCGGATATCGAGATTGTAGATGTCTACTTTTTTACTGTCCCAGGTTGAATAATATTCAAATGCCGTCACCCAAATACTGTCGATCTGGATTTGCTCGGACACTTTGATCATTTGGTTGGTTGGAGCCCAGGACAAGCCATTCTGTTCCTCGCTGATAATGGATCGAATTCGGGCGAGGTTTACATCATATTGAAAAATCATAGAATCAGTCTGCGAAGAAAGCGTCCGCAAATAAGAATCTTGGTCAAATTGTCTCAGTTCTATATTTCTTCTTTCCTGAGAATTTGCCGGAGTAGTAGTACTGTTCTTTTTGACAATCTTAGGAAAAACTTGAGCATTGGCTTCCATAAAACCAATGCTCAAGGCAGTTCCCAATATTACTTTCAGAATGAAATTCCTCATCAATTGGATTTAATGATTCTCTTGTGCCGCAAGGAAGCGTTCTGCATCCAA
>DATIAI010000664.1:0-3215 GCA_035458065.1 Algoriphagus sp.
TCGGTTGGACATGGAGGAGCAAGCAGCTATCTCATGATCTTGGCTTTGATGGGATTTGCACCTGAGGAAATCAGGCCTTCTGCCTTGATTTTGAACATGTTTGTCTCCATGATTTCCTTTTTGAATTATCGAAAGTCTGGAGTATTTCCCCTCAAGCTTTTTGTTTCGCTCGCGGCTTTTTCCATCCCTGCTGCGTATGTGGGTGGGACGATCTTGCTTGATGCAGGGATATACAAGCAGGTTTTGGGATTTCTGCTTCTATTCCCCGTTTTGCGGTTTGCCGGGGTTTTTCCTATTTCAGAAACTGAAAAAATCGAGCGGAAATGGTGGATGGCTCCCGTGTTGGGATTGTTGATCGGACTGCTTTCAGGCATGATCGGTATTGGTGGAGGAATCATCCTTTCCCCGATTATCCTGATGTTGGGATGGGCAGGAGTGAAGGAAACAGCTGCACTGAGCGCCTTGTTTATCTTCCTCAATTCCGTAGCTGGATTTATTGGCGCATCAGTATTTCACATCGACTTCCCTATGGAGCTTTGGATAATCTTGCCATTGACAGTGGCCGGAGGAGCTTTGGGAGCGTATTTGGGTGCGAAAAAATTCGGCAATCAAACTTTAAAATATCTGTTAGCTTTTGTGCTGTTTTTCGCGGCTGTGAAGTTGATTATAGGGTGAATATTCACCCCAGAGCAGAGGAGACCGCAGTGAATTTTCTCACAGATTGCTCAGATTGTCACAGATAACAACATCCGTGGTTATCCGTGAAATCTATGAGCTAAAAAAGAGATGGTTATCCTTTCAAAAACTTCGGAGCCAAAGCCGATTTTTATAGAATTTAAGTCCTGCCCATTTCCTATTCTATTATCTTTAAGTCAAATATTTCCTCAGAAATGCCGAATACTATTCACATCAAAGCCTTTGGAATGGTTGCCGAAAAAATCGGAACTGCTGAATTAACGATGGATCATTTTCAGGATTCGGGGTGCCTTTTGGATGCCCTTAAGCTTAAATTTCCAGAGTTGCAATCCCTTAAATTCAGTCTGGCGATCAATAAGAAGTTGATTTCCGCCAAACAGGAAATCCCAGAAAATGCCGAAATAGCTTTGCTTCCACCTTTTTCCGGAGGATGAAATGAACCGATTCGAAAGACAAATCATATTGCCCGGTTTTGGGATAGACGGCCAAGCCAAACTTCGAAATTCGTCCGTGCTGGTCATCGGCGCGGGAGGATTGGGGTGCCCGGTTTTGCTTTATCTTGCTGCTGCGGGTGTTGGGAAAATCGGTGTCGCAGATGGGGATAAAGTAGCACTTTCCAACCTCAACCGACAGGTGCTTTTTGGGGAAAAAGAACTTGGTAAAAACAAGGCTGAAATAGCGTTTCGATATTTTCAGGAGAAATACAGCGACATCAAATGGGAGGTTTATCCCGAATTTATTTCCACCGATAATGCCCAGGAATTGATCTCAGGATACGATTTGATTATTGATGGTACGGATAATTTCCCCACTCGATACTTAGTCAATGACTCCTGTGTGTTGTTGGGTAAGCCTCTGGTTTTTGGTGCGATTTACCAGCATGAGGGACAGGTTTCGGTATTTAATTTAGGCGAAAACGCTTGCAACTATCGGGATCTTTATCCCAAAATGCCCGCTGCCTCGGAGATTCCTAATTGTGCGGAAACCGGTGTAATCGGGGTTTTGCCGGGTATCATCGGCAATCTGATGGCTTTGGAGGCAATCAAAGTACTGAGTGATTTTGGCAAACCGCTGAAAAATCGTGTGTTGTTTTTCAACAGCCTGTCTTCTCAGACTTACGAGGTTGAGATTTTCCCAAACCCCCAATCAAAAGAAGCAATGCCAGCCTCAATTGCCTCCTTTGAAATCATGGATTATGAACTCGCATGTGAGGGTATCAAGCAACTTACCTGGACGGAAGCCATGAAAAAAATGAATCATGATGTTGCTTTTGTGGATGTGCGCGAACCAGGGGAAATGCCTCCTCTGGAATGTACCGGTTTGATTAAAATCCCGTTTTCCACCCTTTCAGAGCAACTTGATCAATTGGAAGACTCAGAAGAAATCCTTTTTTTCTGTCAAAGTGGAATCCGAAGTCAGAATGCTGCTCGGAAACTTCAGGAAGCCTATCCTGACAAAAAAATTTATTCAATACGAGGCGGAATCAACGCCCTGAAAACCTCTTGAGTGATCATGGAAAAAGAACGAAAGCCTAAGAACATTTTTGTCCAAGGCGCCATTTCACCTGACTCAATTGCAAAATCCATCGCAAACCACAGCTCGAAAACGGATATTGGTGGGCACAGTATTTTCTTAGGGCAGGTAAGGGCAGACGAAAAGCCGGAAGGAAAAGTTCTTGCCATCGATTACTCAGCCTATGAAGAGATGGCTTTGGAAAAGGCCTTTGAGATTCGGGAAGCCATTTTTACCAAGTACCCATTGACCTGCATGCACATTTACCACAGTTTGGGAGAAGTGAAGGTTGGGGAACTATGCCTGTTTGTATTCACTTCATCCAAGCATAGAAAAGCTGCGATGGACGCCTGTGATGAGTTAGTTGAACGAATCAAAGCAGAACTTCCGGTTTGGGGAAAGGAAATCCTGGACACTGATAATCATGTGTGGAAGGTGAATTTGTAGTCAACAGTCCATAGACCACAGTCGACAGTCGTCAGTGGACTGTTGACCGATAAAAACAAAACAATGATCAACATCACCCATAAAAGCCCAACTCTTCGCAAAGCAATTGCCCAAGCAATTGTCAAAGTGAGTAGGCCGGAGACCATTCTTGCAGTTAAAAACCGCACCGTTCCCAAAGGCGATGTCCTTGAAATGGCGAAAACAGCAGGACTTTTTGCTGCAAAACGCACGGCTGACATGATTCCCGATTGCCATCCGCTTCCAGTGGAATTTACCCAAGTCAGTTATGATGTGGGCGAAATGGATATTTTGATTCTGGTCGAAATCCACACCATTTACAAAACAGGAGTGGAGGTAGAAGCCATGCACGCAGCCTCGGTGGTGGCCCTTACCATGTATGATATGCTTAAGCCAATAGACAAAGGAATCAGCATCGAGCATATCAAATTGTTGGAAAAACGGGGAGGAAAGTCAGATCAAAAGGCTGATTTCAGCCATTTGAAAGCAGCTGTTGTCGTCTGTTCAGATACCATTTCCCAGGGAAAAGGGGAGGATGCTTC
>DATIAI010000665.1:0-17353 GCA_035458065.1 Algoriphagus sp.
AAGCTCCAACCGTATCACTTTCTAATCCTACTGCAGGTCAGGTATTCATCAATGGAGTTAACCCTGTACAATTGGTTGCCAATGCTCAGGATCCGGAAGGTAAAATCAAGCAGGTAGAATTCTATAATGGAACAACGCTCCTGACTACAGTCACTGCAGCTCCTTACTCCTATAACTGGACTAATATCCAAAACGGAAATTATACGGTCTCTGCTAAAGTGATTGACCTGGAGGGTGCAAGTGCTACTTCTAGCTCCGTAAGTTTTACAGTTAAATCCTCTAACCAAGCTCCAACAGTTTCTCTTTCCAATCCTACTGCAGGTCAGGTGTTCATCAATGGAGTTAACCCTGTACAATTGGTGGCCAATGCCCAGGATCCGGAAGGTAGAATCAAGCAGGTAGAATTCTACAGCGGAACTACTCGCCTAGCAACAGTAACTACTGCTCCTTACTCCTATAACTGGACTAATATCCAAAACGGAAATTATTCGGTCTCCGCTAAGGTGATTGACCTGGAGGGTGCAAGTGCTACTTCAAGCTCTGTAAGTTTTACTGTCAAAGCTCAGGAAACAACACTTCCTGCCTACACGGCTCAAATGGTTGCTCCAATAAATAATTCAACAATTGAGCTTGGAAGTCAACCAATTGTATTGAAAACTAATGCATCCACTTCCGGACGCACTATCCAAAAAGTTGAATTTTTCAATTGGGGATTCCCGTTAGTTACTGTCACTTCAGGAAATTTCGAATTCACTTGGTCTTCAATTGAAGTTGACAATTATAGCATTCATGCGAAAGTGACTGATAACATGGGAAATGTATTTACGACAACTGCCATCAAGTTTGCTGTAAAAGCACCGACTACTTCCGCAGTCCCAGATGTAAGTTTGAATATTAACCTCAGCCAACCTTTAAATAATCAAACATTCACACTAGGGAAAGAAATTGTAAAGCTAAAGGCAGATGTTTCAAGTTCGGCAGCTATAAAATCTGTCCAATTCTATAACTGGGGATTTCCTTTAATGGCCGTAAACTCCTCTCCATTCGAGTTTAACTGGACAAAAATTGAAGTGGGCAATTACCAGATATATGCGGTAGTGACAGACAATAACGGAAAAACTTCAACTTCAAACACGGTGAAATTCCAAGTAAATCCCGCTACTTCAAGTTCAACATCTACTTCATCAACTACTGCTTCATCTGCTACTGTGGTAATGTCTCAACCTACAAACAATCAAATATTTGAGTTGGGAAAAAATCCTGTTACCCTCAAGGCAACCACTTCAGAGCCAGTAAGTAAAGTTGAGTTCTTCAACTGGTATTTGCCTCTTGTTACAGTTTCTAATGAGAGAAATGAGTTTAACTGGACAAAAATAGAAGTTGGGGAATACTTTGTCTCAGCAAGAATCACCGATGCAAGAGGTAACGTGATAGATTCTGCACCAGTAAGGTTCAAAGTCATCGCATCTAACACAAGAACCACAGAAGACGAAACAGAAGATTCTGGTTCCACAGCTCCTATCGACGAAATCCAAATCAGTTCTGAGAAGGAAGTAACACTTGAGGAACCAAAAGATTCAATCGTGTATGGAATTAAAATGGGACCAAACCCAACTTATTCCGACCTAAATATCTTCCTTGACGAATATCCTGAAAATATGGAAGGTAAAGTTTCAGTAATCGATCTCCGTGGGGTTGAACTTTATCAATCAGATTTCAATACGGATCAAGGCACACTCAAGCTTGACCTTAATTTCCTTAAACCTGGAATTTATTTGGTCAAATTGAATTTTGGAAACAAAATAGTCCAATCCAAAAAATTGATTAAACGCTGATAACTGATTAACATTTCAAATAACAGAAGGGCTGGAAATTCCAGCCCTTCTTTTTTTCTTATAGTTCCTAACCTGATTGGATAAATTTTCCCTCTATAGATGACAAAATCAAAAGGAAGCCATTTCGTGAGTGAATTAAGATTGCGAGAGTAATTTCAAATACACTTCCAGGGTTTCCTGACATGTTTTTGACCAAGAATATTGGGAAGTATTTGCATTCCCTTTTTCTACCAATTGGTCCAAAAACTCCCTGTCATACAATTTATCCAGCAATTCCTCTGTTTCTTCTTTCGTAGGATTGCTTTTCAGGTAGATAGCAGAAGTATTCAAATTTTCTCTGAATACCGCAATATCTGAGCATATTACCGGTTTGGAAAAAGACTGGGACTCTAGGACCGGAAGTCCAAATCCCTCATAGCGGGAAAGAAGCAGTGTGGCCGTATACTTTCCATAGATTTCTTGAATAGTAATATTGGGATCAAATCCTTCCATGAATACTTTGTCCCTCAGACCTTCCTTTTCGATCAAGTCTTCAACTTCCCGGTAATAATTTTGGTAAACTTTGCTCCCTCTTAAATACAGTTTTACATTTTTACCTCTCTCCGATTGCTGAAGAGACTTCATCAATTTGATGGCCTCTAAGTGTCCTTTATGAGGATAAAATCCGGCAACATATCCAATTGAAATCTCCGAATCTCTCTTTCCCGAAGTTTCAACAATATGCCTAGCCGAATTGGTAGCAAGCTTGGTTACTTTTATTGCCAGTTTTTTATTGGGAAATCTAGTATTTGCCTCAAGGGATATGGCGGTCGAAGGAACCAAAATGTAATCGTGATTTGACACACCGATGCGCATCAGAAATCTGAGGAACAAAAATTTAAGTTGATTTATCGTGCCCAGATACTTTTTTAATTCCGGATTATCCAGATAAAAATCAAACATAAAATCGTGTAGGGTCATCACATACTTTGAAGCCTTGAAAAATGGTAATTCAGGAATAACCCTATGCAGTACATTGATTTTGTTTCTCCTAATAAATTGGGGAAGAGAAAAATGAAGCCAGTAATTTCTGGCAAAAAATGATTGGTTATTTACGTTTGTGAATACTTTTTGAATTCGGTTTAGTTTCAGTCCATCCAAAAATCCGGAATGACCGATCGCTATGATTTCCAATTCTGAAATTTCAGATTTTTCCAATAGTTCATCAAGACCCAAAATAAGATTTCGGGCATAAGTTGCTATTCCACCTCCTGCCCCACCTTTGCCCGGTGAGATATTGGTTACATCTATACAAATTTTAGCCATACCTCAGGAAACTACTGCCACACTGTTTGTTTTCAAGCCTAGAAGAATATCCTCTGCAAATTTTCTGGTGATTACTTTTGCATCAAATGGGCGGCTTGCAACTAATGCATTTTCAGAAAAAGAGGAATAATCGTCCAAAATAGATTCAATTCCTTTTGCGTACTCATTGGGCAAAAATTCAACAGGATAAAGCAAACCGCTGAATCCATCTTTTACAAATCGGGGTATATCTCCTACTGCCGTGCTTACCACAGGCACTCCTACAGAAAGTGCTTCGGCAATAGCCATTGGAAACCCTTCAAATGCTGAGGCCATCAACAGTAACTTCCTTTTTGAGGTGGTTTCTATCAAAGAACGATTATCCATATTTCCTAAAAAGACAACCTGATCCGTGAGAGAAAGAGATTTAACTAATTCATTTAAGTTCGAAAATTCAGATCCAGATCCTGCGATATAGAGTTTATGCATTAATTTGATCTGCTCAGGCAGGCAATTATAAGCTTCAATAATTTTTGAAACACATTTTGCTTTTTCAAGACGACCAGCAAAAATAAACCCCTCACGCTCAGAAGGATTTTTTAATTGGACTTCATGGGAAATTGGGTTGACAAATTTTTTGGCCCCCGAGCGCAATTCTCCAACAGAATAAAGCAGAAATGCCTTGGAATAGATCGTTTTGTCGATGTAATCGAAAACCCACCGGGTGTACTTCCCAAATTTAAACCTGGAAATTTCCATAGGATTGGTGTTTCCATGAAAAATATGGATCAATGGCTTGGATGTAAAAGTTGAAACATATGACCCTTCTGGACTGTGAGAAATAATAAAATCATTTTGTTTTAACTGCCGGAAATTGTTCAATAGAAAAAAAACAAAGAGAAGCCGATGTGGAATCTTATTGATCTTTTCCAGTTTTTCTGGTAAATAAAAGTATTCCAGATCGAAGTAATTCCTGAGATCTATATCCAAGTTCCTTACAAAAGGGCCAATCCCTCCATAAGATGTCAAATAGGAATTGGTTAACAAAACCGCAGCTTTCAATTTCTTTTCCATCATTAACAGTTAATTCTCTAATAATTTGAGCCGCTCAAAAAGCAGGTTACTAAATTTCTGGTTGTCGAAAAAGTCTTCTGCAGTTTTTCTACCAGCCGCGCCTAATCTCGATATCAATGAACTGTCCAGGAAAATCTCATTTAAGGCTTGGTACATTGCCTCTTCATCCTCAGGAGGAACTAAATAGGCATTTTCCTGGTGATTGAGAATGTTGCCAACGTCTCCTACAGAAGATGCGATAACCGCTTTTCCCGCTGCCAAAAACTCACTCAGTTTACTTGGAAATCCGGTATTTGCTGCTTTGGAATTATTTCTGGTGACGCAAAAAACGTCACATTCGCTAAGTACTTTCACGTACTCTTCAGAACTTAAAAAACCCAGGTATTTTATTTTTGTAGCTTCCTCCTTTGATTGAATTAATTCTAATATCTCATCAAAGTCATTCTTGCTTTCTCCTTTACCTGTCAGTATCAATTCCGCATGAGGAAATTCTCTGGAAAGCCTGGAAAAAGCATTGATCAAGACATCCAGGCCATCTTTCTTTCCAAAGGATCCACCATAAAACACTTTTTCGGCTTGAGATTTTTTAGAAGGAATAAATTTAATTTTTTCCAAATCCACTGTAACCGGAATATATACGACTTTGGAAAGGTCTTTGAAAATACCTGAAAGCTTCCTTTGCAAGTGTGTGGATATTACAATCACCATATCAGCAAAATGCGGAGCCATTTCAAGTAGATATTTACCACTTTTGATACGAACCCGGTTCATTATCCCACCGAAGCTCAAGGCGACACTATTGTCTTCGACAATATCAAGGATGACTTTATACCCTTGATATTTTGCATAAAGAATTGGCAAAATGGTCTTTAGATCTGGCGTATCATACGCGTAAAAAACATTCAGCGAGCCTGATACTTTTCTCTGGCGAATAAACCGGAAAGAATCTCTAAGAAATTTATAAATCGAGCCAGGACTCGACAATTCCACATCCACTTCTTTAAGGTTTTCTTTAGGACCGGATGAGATATTTCCAGCCAATTTGGTGAAAAACAAGTTACTCCAAACAATTCTTTCGCTTTTGATGAGAGGATCTAGAAGATTGCGGACTCTCACCGATCCCGCCATCCCTTCATACAGCGGAACACCTAAAACTAAAATATGCATAACTTATAAAAATCGAGTTTTGAGTCAGGAAAGGACAGCAATATTGTCATTAGACTGGCCGTTTCGAGAAAGAATCTCTGAGAATTCATTGGCAAATTTTTCTCTGATTGAGACACTATCGTGGTTCTTTTTTGCCAAATAAACTGCCCTTTCGGAAATCTGTTTTTGAAGGTCACGGTTTTGGATCAATCTCAAAAGCTCGTTTTTGACAAAATCCACATTGTCTTTTCCAATAGTAAATGCCCAGTTTTCAGAATGACCATATTGGTGGACGGCCGTTTCTTCTGGAGCCATCAGAATAGTCACTGCACTGGAAATCATATATTCAGGAGCTTTTGTCGGCATCGAATACCTTAGAAATTCGACCGATTTAGGTGAAAAATCACATGGCAATAGCAAAAAGTCTGACCCTCGGAACAGTTGAGGCAATAAGGAATAAGGAACCAATCCACGATAATGTGTGCCGTCAAATTCCGAAATCCAAGAAAGTGGTTCTACAGTTTGAATATAAAATTCAATAGGGAGATTTTTTTCACCCCGAAGCTCCTCAACGGCCTGGGCAAAAGTTTTTAAAGAAGTTCCGATTCCAAACCCAGTTCTTCCGGCATACAAAACTGTTATGCCATTGGGGTTAAGCTTAATTTTATCCTCACCTGAGTTCCAAAAACTAAGATCAACTGGATTGTGAAATGTCTTGAAATTTTTTCTAAACCTTCTTTGGTACTCTTTTCCCATTTGATCCGAAATACTCAGGCAAAGTGTCGATAAATCAACCAGTTCTTTAAACTCGCGGTTTATCTTTTTCCTCCAAAAACCACTTGCAAGTCCACCATAACTGATGGAATTCAACCAGTCATCCATTTGATGCAAAACCACAGGAAGCTTTAAGAATTTGCTCAAGGCAATTCCAAACATCAAAGAATCCCTTGTGGAAACCTGAATATAGACGATCTCAGGATTAAAGTTTTTAATCCATTTTTTTAGATCATCTGTAAGTGTTATTTCTGACAAAACATGAAATAAACCAGTCCAATTTAATACGGGATAAAAAACATTGTTGATAAAACGGGTCCTAAGGTTTGGCTTACTTTGTACTTCTCCATCCTTCACATATTTACTAATGTCCAAATGGCCAGACGGCATTTTTCGTTGGAAGATTCTAAAAGGAAATTTCCAACTATTCTCTTTGCTCCCTATAAAGTAGTATTGATCACAATAAGACGGATTAATATTATCTATAGCATGGCTCGTTACAATTACAGCTAAATCTTCTTTATCCCAATCATGGAAAAGGTTTGACAAAGTGATTCCGCCTCCTGTATTAGAGTTGAAAGATTGACCGAAAATTAAAACTCTAGGCTTTCCCACTTTCATTTAATTTTATGTCTTTAGTGAAATAATTATGAATTGTTTGATCCGATAACTGTCTAAAATCTTTACTATAACATATTGCAACCATAAGCCACATACTAATATGAAAAATTGAAACGGTATATCCATTAGATGGATACAAAAAGAAAAGCCAAATCATAATCCATGTTGCTGCTTTCTTACTAAACTGATTAGAAGAATGAAACAATCCAAGAAAAACCGCAGGAAGAATTATTGCCAACAATAAAATTAGATTAACTATTCCTCCTGTCAAAATTAATTGTAAGTAATCAGTCTCTATAACTTTCCTAATCGCATTTCCAAATAAAGACTCATCAATACCAGGACAAAGATATCCTTGATTATATCCTTTTCCTATAATCCAATCTAAGGTTGACATACTAGAGTAAAAGCAGTTTTCAACATAAGTCCTGGTATTTTCAAGTCCTTTTTCCATTAGGTTCCCAAGAAATTGAATATTGGAAAGGGAATATTCTAGCGTATAAAATTGGTATCCGAGAATCATTAGATAAACCAAAGCCAAAACCCAACCAATCTTTTTAGATGATTTGAAAAAATAAAATGTAAAGGCAAATACGGCAACTATAACTTCCATTAATAGTATTCCTCGCCTAGCTCTTATAATTGACAATACTATTGAGATTGCAAATACTGCAAGCGCAAATAGTTTTCGTTGATTGGATTGCAGATCAAAATTCAACAGAATAAATCCAACAGGAAACGCGAGGAATTTAACAGAAACTTCCAATGCTTCTCTCGAAAATGGGTCAAGTGTGTCCGGATTCAACAAATCCGTTAATAGTGCCATGGAAAATATTATGTAGAAAAAGAACATTATAAAAGACGCGTCAAAAAGTTTTTTTATGTTAACCAAAGTGACAGGTAAAAGGATGGTTAGCGGAACAAATAGGCATACTATCCCATAGTTCCCATTAAATATTAAAGATTTTACTTCTTCATAGTCCATATTTGTGAAATCACCTCGAACTATAAAGAATACCTGCCAAAGAAGATAGACTATCAACAGTAGACGCAAATAGACATTTAGCTTTTCTACATTTGCCAAGCTTAAAACTGAATACATAACGCCAACCAATCCAATGATCTGTAAGCCTTGAAAGATAGCTGCGAGTGAATATAAACTGGAAGAAAATGCATAACCAGCAGAAAACAATATAACACTTATCCAAAAGATATTCAGCCCTCTTGCGACAGAAACAGTAGGAAAAAACATCGTCAATCTAGTGACATTGTTTATTTTATACTCCAATTGCATCGTGCTCATTGATTAATTCTGTATGAAGGTCCATTATATTTTTAGGATCAAAGTATTCCAATTGATACCCTGACAAATTCTCTTGCAAGCAATACTTTATTCCTTCTGCCAAATCAATATAATCCTTTGATTTTGCTAGATAGCCATTAGACTTATGCTGGATCATATCTGGGATACCACCGGTTTCAAAACCTACAACAGGAATTCCACAGGCCAAGCTTTCGACAACCATTGTAGGTTGATTATCAGCCACTGATGGAATTACAAACACATCAGAAGCCCCATAAGCTAAAGCCAATTGTTCTTCAGAATTTAAGTACCCTAAAAACTTAAATTTATAAGGAAACCTATTATTCATCTCATCTTCCGTGCCAGATCCAAATATCAAAATTTGGATATCTTTTGAATCAAATATAGTCGGGAGATGTCTCAATGCTTTTTCCAAATATTCAAAGCCCTTGAAGGCACTGAACAAAGTCACTGCACCAAAAGCAATTATTTTAATCTCAGGATTAATGCCTAATTTAAGTTTAGCCTGCGCCTTATCTTGAGGAACAAAATGTTTGGATTTAAAGTAATTAGGAATATAATATATAGCTCTGTCTTTTGTGGATATTGACTTTTTGGCACAATCCATAAGCCACCTGCTAGGAGAAACAAAGGAAACATTCTCATGATTAAATATCTCCTTCTTTAATGCGAGTTGTTTAGAAGGTATATTTTTATTTGTCTCCAAAATGGGACAATTTGAACAATCCACCTGATATCCATTACAGCCAAAAGAATTATGACATCCTCCTGTCACATACCACATATCATGCATGAAAAAAATAATCTTTTTTCCTGTTTTGATAAGTTTTTCAAAACCACCTAACGTCATAAATCCCATTTGAACCCAATGAACATATATTACATCGGCCCTTTTTACACACTCATGATTAGAAATATCTGTGCCAAGAATAGGATATGAAAACAAGGCATATTTTCTCTGATCGTACTTGATCACGTATTTGTGTAGCCTATTATTAAGATTTGCGGTATATCTAGCCAATTTTGGCAAATTATATAAACCTGGTCTTTCTGAATCGTCCTGATGCAATGAAAGTACTTCACTGGAGAACCCCTCCTGCTCGGAAAATGCTTCATGTAATCTCCACGCAGCAGTCCCTGCCGACTTCATCGAAAACTGAATATGTAATACCCTTTTCATCAGACCATTTGCATTCGATCGGTGAGAACATCTATTGTCAACCAATTGGAAGGATAAATGCTTGGGCAATCCGATTCTCTTACCCAAGGTTTTGGAATAACCACAATTTTTTCATCATTCGTGGAAAGCCAGGCTGGCCACCAGCTGAACGCACTGTTTGCTATGATAAAGTGTCTGCAAAGACTCATCAAATACATATCCAAATAGCTATTAGCACCTTTATTATGAGATACAAAAACAAAGTTTTTTCCTTTAAAATTTTTCTTTGCCCATTCGATATCGTCCGCGAAGACGTAGAATACTGGGTTTTTTACCTGATGACTAATTATATCAAATGCTTTGTAATAGTAATCCGAAGAATCAATCACCATTCTACTACTAGTTAAGGTTGGTTCTAAATAAAACCCCCTTCTCACATGAACAGCAACTGCATTTGAACTAGAGATTTCACTTGATAGTTGAAGATTGAGGTCGTCATGTGGTTTATTAAAATTGAATACTTCTCTGATCAACTGCTGTTGTGATTCAAAGTATTTAGGTGATTGCCAGGTACCAATGAGAAATGAATACGACTGACGAAATACTTCTTCATCAAAATGATATTCCATTTTCTCTTGATATACATTTCTATTGTTCAAGAACAATTTTTTAATGGCATTTTTTATAAATCCAGTGTTGGTATCTACAAACAAGGGTCGAAATTTCGACATTGCCGATGCTTTAACCCGATCCAAAATTGGAAGCGGCACATCAAATGCTTTAACTAACTCAAACCCTTGATAATGTCTGTTAAGTAAAAAATCATTCACACTAATTTTTGTGGGAATCCCTTCTGCATCCATGGAAATTGCCAAGGCATATTGGAACATCTGATTTCCTAATCCTCCGAAAATTGCAACTCTATTCATCTCAAATAATTTTAATACCAAATTTTATTAGATGTCCTCTCAACCAATACTTTATAGACTTGTATCGGTGAAATTAAAAACCCATAAATATTACTCAAAATAGAAGCAAGAATAATAGACCAAACACCCATGTTTAAATAATTGATAAACACATAGGATATCACTATAAAGAACACTGAAGTAACAATAGATGAAACGAACTGAATTTTCAGTGTTCCCATTCCATTTACAACATTTACAAATACACTGGAAAACATGGAAACCACTATGTAAATACAGCATAAAATTGATATCTTATTGTCGATATCGATAAAAGCCTCTCCAAGCCATAGCCGGTACACGTCATTTGCAAAATATAACATCACGATAGCTGTAAATACGAAAGGCACTAACAATAGCATATACTTTTCTACAACTCTAATAATCCATTCATAGTCATTCAAAAAATAGGCATCAGTAGTACTGCTCCATAGAGGTGTCAAAAAAATCATAAAAATCATTTGAAGAGATAAAAAATATTTTAATGCAATATTATAAGCTGTTACGGATTCAGGATCAAAATAATGAGCTATCAAAAAAAGTGTCGTGCTGTACTGAATCATAGCCGCCAATTGAAGCACAAAAAACTTCCCTCCCATTGTCATTAACTCGGAAGCATACTCCTTTTTTACAAATGAAAGTGAAGGACGGAAATCATAATATTTAGTTTGGAAAAAGTAAATGTGGGCAGCAATCAAAATGATTACGGGAGTCAAACCAATCGCAAAACCCAAATAAATCAATGACCCTTGGGTAAAATGAGTGAGAAGCCACACTATCAATAGGACAAGTGCCTGTCCAAACAATTCTATAAATGATGCCAGAGCTGGCTTTTGGTCTGAGGTGATGACCACTTTAATAATTTGAAATATAAACTGAAGACAGAAATAACTGATAACAATGATGACCAGATATTTTAATTCATTCTCAGATCCTAAAGGGGCATTTATCAATGACCTCCAATCCACAAAATAACTTGCCCCAATCAGGAGAATTCCTAATAAAACAAAAATCAATGCCACGTAAAAAAAAGTGGTGCTAACATAAATTCTTGCCAAATTATTGTCTTTCAATGCCCTGGCCTCAGCAAACTTATTTCTAAGTCCCTGTGTCAACCCAACATCAAATAGTGCTACCCATGCAACCATTGAAGTAAGGGTAAGCCATACTCCGTATTGGGTAGGGTTTACATAATTTATAGTAATGGGTACCAAAAGCAATGAAATAGCCATGTTGGCAACTTTTATTAAAAAAGAACCTACAATGTTCTTTTTGGCTTGGATGGAACGCTGAACCCCTTTGGAAAAAAAGTTTCTTACCTCTTCACCAATACCATACACTCCTTTTTTGACACTAGTCAAATACATTATCTTCAAAATTTAGAAATCAATTATATTGATAATAGCCGTAAGCATAACCTTGACCAACTTTACTTCCATTCAACACGACCATAGGATCAACTAGTTTTTCCTCTTGATTCAATTGCTGGAAAAACTCGATGTCTTTTTTTGAAGTAAAATTATATCGCATAATATAAATTGTCGAATCCACCAAAGGCACCAATGATAATGCATCGGCGACCTGACCTACAGGGCTAGAGTCAATAATTATATAATCAAAATGTTGTCTTAAATGATAAATAAGCTCTTTATTTCTTTCGTTAATCATCAACTCAGCAGGATTTTTAGGTACTTGTCCTGATTGAAAGAAAGTAATTCCATGAATCGAAATTCCAGAGCTTAAAAGCTGATCCACAGATATTGATTTATCACTTAAGAATTCGGTTAGACTAGTTGCATTCAGATCAACCAGACTTTTTTCGGCTTGAGGTTTCCTAAGATCATAGGACAATACTGCCGTCTTTTTCCCGATCATTGCCAAAGACTTTGCAAAATTCAAGGCAAAAAATGTTTTCCCTTCCCCTGAAACCGTAGAGGTAATCAAAATCACCTGTGTTGATTCATTTTTTATTTGCATGCAATAGCTGGTTCTTACATACCTTAATTGCTCTGCAATTGGGGTCTTGACCGATTCATTAATGATTAATCCTTTTTCTTTATTTGGAATTTCAGATAGCTCACCAAGCATCGTTATTGGAAGCATTTGGGAAATCAACTCCTTATCTTCCAGTTTCTCATCAAAAGACCGCTTAATGAATAGGAAGCCAAATGGAATTATAAGTGAAACAAAAAGGGTAAGACTATAAATCAGTGCTGGTTTGGGACTGACAGGCACATTGCTAAAGCTCGCTTTGTTGATACTTTTTGAATGGCTAGACGGGACTGAGGCCAAATACAAGGAAGTCTCTTCTCTTTTCTTTATCAAATAGAGATAGTGCTCTTTTTTGATCTCCAAATCGCGGGTAAGCTCTTCATACTCACGCTGAAGCATTGGACCGGAATTGGATTTTACACTGAATGAACTGTTTGTTGTCTCAACGTTTTTAATAGTAATTTCCAAAGCCAAAATCCTATTCTGAATGTGGCTGAGAACCTTCTCTCTGGAATTTCTCAAACTACTTAGAGAGTTAATGTAAACAGGATTTTCAGGTTTAAGACTAGTTCGGAGTCTTCTCAAATTGGCCAATTCTCTATTGAAATCTTCAATCATAGTCAGAAGTGCCGGATCATTATTTGATAAAGGTCCCAATGTAATATTCTGCTCCTCGTTTGATCTTAGGTCATTCTGTACATTTTTAAGGATTTCTAATTGATTTTGATAATCCACAATTTGTTTTGACGCTTCGACGGCATTTTCCTGGTATAATTTTGAGTCATTTTCAATATCAACCACATTCCGCCTATTTTTAAACCGTTCGACATTGGCTTGAATTGAAGCGAGCTCTGTAGATAATTGGGAAAGTTGACCATCAAGAAAAGTCAGGGTACTTAAGACTACTTCCTTTTTCTCATCCAGGGCATTCTTATTGTAAGTATCAACTAATCCGTTAACGATCGTCACTCCTCTTTCAGGAAATTCAGTATTCATTGAGATATAGAGAATACTACTATTTTTATCCTTGGTATCTACTTTAAGCCCAGCACCAAAAATCCAGGCAAGCTCTTGCTTATTATAGAAATTGACAATTATTGGAAACTCATTAAATGATTTAGTCAAATCGTTTTTCTGAAATGAAAAAACTCCAAAATCACTTTTAATTGACTCTCCAAATTTTATTTTTTTATCAACTCCGTCTAAATTGACATGAATAATTTCCCCTTCAATAGAATTTATTTTCATGGCTTCTACTGGAGTCAATCTATTTGGTTCAACTTCCAAAACCTCAAATTCAAAGGGTAACTTACTGTCGCTCAAAGCTTCTAATTTCCCAAATGAATTCTCTTTATAGTAAAGGTTGTAATAATTCAAACCTTCCAAAACTTCAGAAATCAACTCGGTAGATTCCAACACATCTACCTCATTTTCTGTGATTTGTGAGGATTTAAATTCTTCTAACTCCCTCACAACTGGGTTTTCGAAAAACTGAGAACCTTTCGAGTCATCCTTTAGCATTATGGTACTACCCACACTGTAAATCGGAACAGAATAGTAGATAAAAATATATGCAATCAAGAAGCATGCAAGTATAGAAACAATAAACAACTTCCAATATCTTAAATAATAATAAAGGCTTTGCTTGACCGTCCTCGAGTTTCCACCTTCTTTTGGGAGAAACCCATCTAATAATATATCTGAGGCTTTCATATTAATTAAATATTTCGTCAAAACTAAATATCAATGCTACTGCGACCGATGAGGCAATTGACAATATTGCAATTGTGGTAGGATTTATATCTGCCTGCAGCAATTTTTTCTTATGTGCTTCCACATACAATACATCATTTTGCATTAAATAGAAATCTTGGGAATTCAAAATCTCTTTGTCATTCATATCTATTCGGAAGAGCTTTTTACCTGATTCATCTTCTCTGATGATCATTACATTTTCTCTTCTTCCATAGACGGTCATATCCCCAGCTAGTCCAAGTGCTTCCAAAATTGTTATTTTATCAGAATCAATTATAAAGGAGGAAGGGTTATTCACTTCGCCCAATACTGTAATTTTAAAGTTGGAAATCGAGAGCTCCACCCGTGGATCTGTTACCAATTTGGACAGCAAATCGGTCATTTTCTTCTTAGCCTCTTCTCTGGTAAGGCCAGCTAGATTTACTTTTCCCAAAATGGGAAAGTCAATATTCCCTTCGGAATCAACTACATACTTGGATAAGTCATAGTTTCCAAGAGATTCCGCATTTACTTCTCCTCCTTCAGAAATTACACCATAATTGAATAATAGATTTGACTCAGGATTAAGAGTTGTCACCTTTATTATAAGTTCATCCTTTTTTTGAATCCGGATAGGCTTCATTTCAACTGAATTTGAATATTTTCCCTCTTGGTCAGGATCAAGGTTGGAAAAATAAGTGATGTTTCTTTTTGAACAGGAAAACAACAAAATCAAGAATGCTAACATCCCAATCCGTTTTCCAATAACCAGCAATTCGCTCATTTTAGATTTCATTTATTATTAATTCAATTATTACATTTCATAAAACCTCATCACTCTGATTGCAGAATCATGAGCAATGCTGACAGAGTAGGAATTTTCCATTTCAAAACTCCAAACCTTCCAAGATGAGGCAAATCCTGAAAACTCTATCGGGACAAGGTTTAGCCCATCACTACAACTGATATCTTTTAATCTGTCTGTCAATCCAATACCCACACCTTTTAGAAGAGCCTCTTTTCTAGTCCAATATTTATAGAACATCTTCCGTGGCATTTCACTGTTGAGTATCATGCTAACCTCAGTACTGGACATGCAGTTAATAATCATATTGTATAAATCCACATGGGTATTCATCAATTCAATATCTACTCCTACTGACCATTTATTTGCAAAACCAAGAATTATATATTCGCCCGAATGAGATATGTTAAAATTAACCATTGGATAATTTTCCAGGATTGGTTTGTTTTGCTCTGAATATTTAAATTCTAACTCTGAAGGTTCAATATTCAAATACTTTGCAAGAAGTTTTCTAACATAAATTCTACTCAAAATATATCGGATTCGATCTTCCTCCTTCAGGAAGGATTCGCTTTTTTCCTTTTCTTCATTTAGAAGTAAATCATAGTCCCTACTTATACTTTCTATATGATCTGGAATGTAAATTCTCCACAAGTCAAAGTGGTTTGACAAATTATAATCACAAACTCGACTCCACTCGAGTACTTTTATTTTGTCGCAGATTACTCTTCCTAATACCATAGCCAATTAATTTACCGAATTTAGGATTGACTGTAAGGTTCTAGAAAACTTTTCCCCATGAGGGGGCTTTAGCATGTCTGCATGCTCACCAGGCATTCTGATTGTCTCGACTTCCCGAGAAAATGAACTCCAGCCATAGGTCTTGGGGTCTTCCAGATAAAAGGTTTTCCTTTCGGCGAGAAAAAGCGTGATTTTAGCATCAATAGGTTCATGCTTATAATTTCTCCACGCCTCGAAATTCACTCGTTCGATATGTTTTATTCTAGAATATAGGTCGGTGCCTTTATTATTGGAAAAAGCTTCCTTGACATTACGCCACTTTTCACTGATGTATTTTTTCCTAAACTTTAAATAGTATTGAAAATCTTTAACTACAAAAGTCATTTCAAAAAGCAGCTTTTGAATGAGAGTATTGAGTCCTCTAATAAAATTATCTCGTAGACCATCGTTCTGAGATGCAACAGTATCTATCATTCCTAAAAAACTTACCCTTTCCCCTGCCTTGGTTAATTGGTTGGCCATTTCAAACGCAATTAATCCTCCAAATGAATTCCCCATCAGATTATAGGGTCCGGATAGGCCAGCAGATTTGATTTGGCTGATATAAAAGTTTGCAATTTCTTCCAGATTTGTCATGGGCGATAGGGTACTATCTACCACAGCTGGGGATTGTAATCCCCAAATTGTTTGATTTTCATCCATGTTTTGAACCAGAGTATTGATCTCAATAGGATTTAGGCCAACCCCATGAATGAAAAAAAGCACTTTATCCGTATCACCTTCTTTGATTTTAACCAAACATCCGGAATTCGATTTCAAATCTTCTTCCAATAGTTTATTTACCTGGGAAGCAACCCCTTTAATATTTGGGTATTCGAAAAGGACAGATAAAGGGAGGTTTACATTAAACTCTTTTTCAATAAGAGAAATAAGTTCCACTGCAAGGAGAGAGTGCCCCCCAACCTTGAAGAAGTCGTCTTCCGGATCAGAATCTGTTACTTGGAGGACTTTTTCCCAAAGTGCTTTAATCCGGTTTTCAGAATCAACTAGTTCTACATTCTTCTTTTTCGGTCCTTGAGGAATATTTTTTGCCTCATTCACCGAATAAGATTTGATCAAATTCCTGTCAATTTTGCCATTTGAATTGAGTGGCATGTGATCGAGGATCACAAACTGAGAAGGAATCATGTGGGGAGAAACTTTTTTACCCAAGCTTGATTTACACTCTTCAATCCAAGACTGGGTATCAAATCCTGATTTATAGGGATCCTTGATGGAAATGTAGGCCCGAAGAAAATCCTCACCATTTTCTTCCGTGAATTTCAATACAGCCACATGGTGGACTACTATATCCGTGGAGATTTTATTTTCAATTTCACCAAGTTCTACGCGTTGTCCCCGAATTTTGACCTGATGGTCCATTCTACCCATGCAGATTATTTCTCCATCTTCGGTCCAATGGCCTAGGTCACCGGATCTATAATAGCGACCCATATAAGAAGGAAAGGGGTTTTCGATGAACTTTTCTCGGTTCAATTCAGGACGGTTGAGGTATCCCATGCCAACCCCGGTTCCCCCAATTATCAATTCTCCTACTTTGCCGGGCTCATTTACTATTTCACCTTCTTCATCAACAATAAGTATCGTAGTTCCTGGTACTGGTTTCCCGATGGTAATTAACTTGGATCCTGGTTCCACCTTCTTGATGGTGGAAAAAATAGTGGTTTCAGAAGGCCCGTAAATATTGAACAACGAATCACAAACTAGGAAAAGCGATTCCGCAAGCCCAACTGAAAGGGGTTCCCCTGCGGAAGTAATCCGCAATCCGTCTAGCTTTTTGGTTAATCCATGATTCACAAGAGACCTTAGATGTGATGGAGTCGCCGATAGCTGAGT
>DATIAI010000666.1:0-2697 GCA_035458065.1 Algoriphagus sp.
TATTTTCTACGCAATCGTTTTCTTTTTTTCTATTCAAATCGCCTTTTCTCAAAGCCTTCCGGAAGTCACTTTGGATCAAGCCTGGAAAGATAAAATCAGGGCTTTGGCGCCTGAAAAAGCAACTTTTCCCGCAAAAAAGAAAAATTTCCTGGTATTCTCCCTTCACACAGGATTCAACCACTGGGTGATTCCGCATACCGAAGAAATGATCAAAATTTTGGGCGAAAATAGTGGTGCTTTTACTGTAACCGGTAGCAAGGACATCACAGAATTTGAGGCCAAAAACCTCAAAAAGTATGATGCGGTGATCCTAAACAACACCTGCTCGATTGGTGACCACCGAAACCTCTTTTGGGATAAACTCAAAGAAAACACTTCCGTTGATTCCGCCACATCAATGAAAAAAGCATTGGAACTAGAAGCCAATCTATTGAGCTATGTGGAGAAAGGTGGAGGCCTGTTGGTGCTTCATGGTGGAGTGACCACACTGAATAATTCCTGGGATTTTAGCCGCCTTTTGGGGGCCAGTTTCGATTATCACCCGAAGCAACAAGCTATTCAGGTAAGACTGGAAGATGCTAATCATCCATTAGTTCAAGCCTTCCCGGCAGATGGTTTCAACCATGTGGACGAACCCTATTTTTACAAAAACGCTTATGCGGAGTTAGACTTCAAGCCTTTGCTTTACTTCAACAATTCGGAGATCGAAAGCCAGCGCAAGGGTCAGGAGCTGACCGAAGGCAAGACCTATGTGGCTTGGATCAGAGCCGAAGGCAGGGGAAAGGTCATGTACATTTCACCTTCCCACAATGCTCAAAGCTTCGAAAACCCGGATTTGCTACAGTTCTACCTCGATGGAATGCAATACGTGGCAGGTGATGTAGAGTGCGATGAAACTCCGATTAAAAAGAACTGATTTCGGATTTCGGATTTCGGATTTCGGATTTAAAAAGAAATGGTGTTGAAGAGTAATTTCAGCACCATTTTTTTCACTCATCAAGCAGGAATATCAACAAGGATCTTCACTCCAGAAAGTGGAAACAAAGGTTGGAACTGGATATGGAGCAAAGATTGCCAAACAAATAGTTGCATACCTTTCTGCTAGCGCCCTATCTTTTTCCTGGTCAAAATCTCTAAGGCTGATAAACCCAGAAGTTGAATTGGGAATAGGGACTTCTGAATAAATCCTAACCACGTTAGGATACATTTTGCTATCAGAATACCGGATGGCTTCCCCTATGTTTATAGAATTTTTTACAGAAACTAAGGTTCCGAGTGTACATTCTTCTGGGCCTAAAACCTCTATCTCAAAACAATCTGTTGGTTCTGGTTCCGACCCACATCCTGAAAGGAGATTACCAGCCAAAACAATTGAAAAAAAAGTCTTTTGGAAGAAATTACTAGTAGACATGTTTTTAAAACGGAAACACATTCCTATCTGCTACAAAGCAATAAATCTTTCGGACCTCCGCGTACTCTGCGGTGAATAATTCAATGAGTCTGCATATAGCTATGCACGACCGCCTCCGCAGCAATTCTTCCGGAAGTCATTGCCGCATTGATCGAGCCATTGAGCAAATAATCACCAGCGAGATAAACATGATCTGTAATCTTACACTCAGTCATAGGAATACTGTACTTCAAATCGTCCAGATTCGGTAATGCATACGAAATGTGGTAGGCTCGGATGAACTTGAAATATTCCGCATTTACTCCCGAAACCGACTCCAATTCAGCCTGGACACCTCTGATAAGATCTTTTTCAGCAAGGTTTGATTCTAAAATTGAAACAGACAACAGCGCTCTTCCATTGCTGGAATAGGCTTTGGACACGTCGTCCATAAAGACAATATTATTTACCAAATGATCGCCGGGAATTAAACCGATCATCGGTCTGGCAAGAAAAGATCTTTGAAGGGAAAAGTACAGGTTGACGACCGGATGTGCTGGCGCAAATTGCCCCTGCAGCTGCTTCATCACGGTGTCCGGCTGGACAGCAATGATAATCCTATCAGCCTCTAACGTCTCTCCGTTTTCCAGTTGAATGGTCTTTCCCTCAATTTGCTTAACAGCAGTTTGGAAATAAATCTGAGTTTTACTGAGTTGTCTGCGAACCATTGCTGGTATTTCGCCCATGCCTTTTTCTGGAACTGCAGCATGTCCCAACGCAAACATTTTAAATACAAACTCAAACATTCGGGAGGAAGTATTGAGGTACTTTTCAAGGAAAATCCCCCGGAAAAAAGGCTTGAAGAAATTGTCAATAATCAAATCTGAGAAGCCATACTCTTTCAAATATTGATGGGTAGGAATGGACGGTTCATTGAAAATCGCTTCATTCGATTTCTTTTTCAGTTCTTGAGTCAGAGAAAACATTTTCACCTTGTCTAGGAAAGACCCCACTTTGGAAAAAGCCATTCCTACAATTTTGAGGGGGTTTCTCATCGGATCGGTAATGATATATGAATCCTTTCCATCGAAAATCACCGCTCCCGGATCAAAATATTTTAGATTCAAAGCCTGAAAATCCAGGTATTTTTTTGCTTCCGGATACGCTGTATTCAACACCTGAAAACCATGATCCAATAAAAAGCCGTCCACCTCATCGGTTTTCATTCTACCACCGATCCTGTCAGAAGCTTCCAGAATAATGGGTGTAAAACCGGATTTTTCCAGCTCCAAAGCTGCAACCAGCCC
>DATIAI010000667.1:0-17557 GCA_035458065.1 Algoriphagus sp.
AAAATTGTTAAGGTTTGCAAAGAACTAGGTGTGGATGCAATTCATCCCGGTTATGGCTTTCTTTCCGAGAATGCGGAATTTGCCAGACTAGTGGGTGAGGCCGGACTGATTTTCGTAGGTCCATCACCCGAATCCATTGAAGTCATGGGCTCCAAACTTGCGGCAAAGCAAGCAGCTGCTAAATATAAAATCCCCTTAGTTCCCGGCACTGAAGAAGCCATCTCGGATATCTCTGTCGCCAAGTCCAGAGCAAATGAAATCGGCTATCCAATTTTGATTAAAGCCTCTGCCGGAGGTGGTGGGAAAGGAATGCGGATCGTAGATTCTGAATCTGAATTTGAAGAGCAGATGCAACGGGCTGTTTCCGAAGCACTGTCTGCCTTTGGGGACGGAGCTGTATTTATTGAAAAATATATTACTTCTCCACGCCATATTGAGATTCAGGTTTTAGGTGACCAGCATGGCAATATCGTCTATCTTTTCGAGCGGGAATGCTCTATTCAGCGCCGTCACCAAAAAGTAATTGAAGAAGCGCCATCGGCTGTTGTTTCCCCTGAAATGAGGAAAGCAATGGGAGAAGCCGCGGTTGGAGTTGCCAAAGCATGTAATTATTATGGTGCGGGTACAGTAGAATTCATCGTGGACGACAAGCTGAATTTCTATTTTCTGGAAATGAACACCCGCCTGCAAGTTGAGCATCCGGTGACTGAAATGATTACCGGAAAAGACCTGGTCCGTGAACAGATCTTGATCGCTGAGGGCAATCTCCTTTCTTTTGTTCAGGAAGATCTGAAAATCCATGGTCACGCCGTTGAAATTCGTGTTTATGCTGAAGATCCCAAAAACAACTTTTTACCTGACATCGGCAAACTTGTCACTTATAGGCGACCCCAAGGTCCCGGCATCAGAGTAGATGATGGCTTTGAAGAAGGGATGGATATTCCGATTTATTATGATCCGATGATTGCTAAGCTGATCACACACGGAGAAAACCGTCAAGACGCGATTGACCGGATGATTCGGGCGATCAATGATTTTAGAATAACAGGTATTCAGACGACTCTCGATTTTTGCCGTTTTGCCCTACAGCACGAGGCATTCGTTTCAGGGAATTTTGACACCAAGTTTGTCGAGCAATATTTTACTCCCGAGAAGTTGGAGCCGGTATTTACCCAGGAGGAGCAGGAGCTATTGGCAGCTTTGGCTGTCGAGTTTTTCCAAAAGGAAGAAAATCGCGTGAGCCCGACGCACCCGATTACAGCGCTTCCTTCCACCAAATGGAAAAACCGCTTGATCTGATGGCAGAAATTTTACCTCTCAAAGCCTGGAGATACAACGAACACCTGAGCCAAAATCTGGAAGATTTGACTGCACCACTTTTTGATGTGGTGTCAGCCAAGCAGCGGGAAGTTCTCTATGAGAATCCATTGAACAGCATTCATTTATCTGTTCCACAGGGAGAAAATCCGGCTGAAAATGCAAGTAAAATCCTCTCAAAATGGAAATCTGAGCGAGTCATCACTCAGGATCCGCTTCCGGGCATTTATGTTTATTATCAATACTTCCGTCTTCCGGGAGATCATGAAGAGCGTTGCCGCAAAGGCTTTATCGCCCAGATCAAAGCCTATGATTGGGAGGAAAAGGAAATCCTGAGGCATGAAAGTACCATCGTCTCGGCTGTCAATGACCGGATCGACCTGCTTCGCGCAACAGAAATCCAAGCCAGTCCGACCCATGGATTGTATGAAGATGAAAGCAATGAATTGGAATATCACATGGATGCTGCCATGGCTTCGCCTTTGTATGAATTGGAAGATTATCAGGGAGTAAGAGAAGTGCTTGCAGTCATCCATGATGCTGCGGTCATTTCGAGATTTTTGGCAGTCTTAAAGGAAAAGAAAGTGATCTTGGCCGACGGGCATCACCGCCTTGAAGGCGCCATAGAATACCGGAAGCAACAAATAAACACTTTGCCGGAGGTAAAATGGAAAGGTTCGGACTACCACATGATGTACCTGACCAATGTCCATGGCAACCATCTGAAAATCCTTCCAACGCATCGTCTTTTTTACGGCTTGGATATTTCCGAAGCGGAGTTTTTGGATCAGATCAGGGAGTGGTTTGACGTCCGTCCGTTTGGAGATGCTGAGGAGTTGGTTAATTATACATTCCAGCGTAGATGGTCTTTTGGATTGATTCTTTCGGACGAAGCGTATGTGATCAAGTTTAAGCAGGATCGTTTTTCCGATGTGCGACCGGATTTACCGGAAGTCCTGAGAAACCTGGATTTGGTGATTTTACATCACATTTTATTTGAAAAAATCCTCGGAATGAATCCCGAGCAACAACGGAAATCGGATCAGTTGGCCTTTGAGCGCAACTTTTCCAGATGCCTTCGTGAAGTGAGAGGCGGGCAGGCAAGCTTTGCAGTTATCACCCGGGAAATTGAATTAGAGCAAGTTTTGGAAGTTTGTAAATCTGGGGCTGTCATGCCTCAAAAATCTACTTACTTTTATCCAAAAGCATTGGGAGGAATGCTTTTTGGAAGTATTAAACAGGAAGAATTTGAATACGAATATGGAGCCTTTCTTGAGCAAATTAAAAGATAAACGAATCATTCTGGCTTCAAATTCACCCAGGAGACAGGAGCTAATGAGAGGCTTGGAGATTGATTTTGAAGTAAAAGTTCATCCGGTGGATGAGACTATACCCCCAGATCTTCCTTCGGAATATGCTGCAGCCTACCTTTCCAAACTCAAGGCCGAAAGCTATCCTCATTCCCTTGCAGAAAACGAAATTCTCATTACTGCAGATACGATTGTTATCGTAAGAGGGCGGATTTTAGGTAAACCCAATTCCGAAAAGGAAGCTTTTGAAATGATCAAAAGCCTGTCAGGAACAACTCATACTGTCATGACTGCCGTGACTATCAAGGATCAAAAAAAGAGAGTGACCCTAGAGGATGAGGCAAAAGTGACTTTCCGTTTTTTGGATGAAGAAGAAATCTGGCATTATATCAGAAATTACACGCCATTTGATAAAGCTGGGGCATATGGAATTCAGGAATGGATCGGATTTACCGGAGTAAGCAGTATCGAGGGGTCCTATTTCACCGTGATGGGTTTTCCCCAGCATCTGGTCTATCAGCAGTTGAAGAAGTGGTAAAGGAGTTTTGATTTCGGATGTTGGATTTCGGATTTCCTATACCTGTTTTCGTGCACCCATCTTTAGATATTAGGTGGGTGTAAAAATGATTATAGTTTCTCCTCCACGGGGGAAAGAAAGGACCTATTTTGGATTGGGTTCGGGATGAATTTTTCTAAGAATATTTCGGAAAAATCTACCAACCTCATGACCTCCCACCTTCCTCAACCTTTGTTTACCCAAACAAATTTCGTCCGATTACAGGCTCAATCATCTTTCCATTAACCGCCTCCGGATTGGCTTTTAACCAATCCAAAGGTTCCAATTGAGGTTCATTCGAAAGGTCAAAAGTCCCGAAGTGCATTGGGATAAAGTTTTTTCCGCCCATTTCCCGAAATGCTTTGGCTGCGTCCATCGGGCTGACATGGGCAGGATGCATAAACCATTCAGGTTTGAACGCTCCAACTCCCATTATCGCGTAGTCCGGAGACCCCATGGTATCTGAAATGACCTTGAAATGTGGATCATATCCAGAATCTCCCATGAAATAAATGGTCTTGTCACCACTTTCAAGGTAAAAACCGCCCCAAAGTCGCTGGTTTGTATCCGTCAAACCGCGACGTGACCAATGTCTGGAAGGGACAAAAGTGATTCTCAGGGATTCTTTCAAATCATAGGATTGAAACCAGCCTGCTTCTTGAAATGTGTTTTTTGGCATCCAAGGCTTCATTAGGTCGGTCATATTTAATCCCGTCAGAATTTTTGCCTCGGGCAAAAGTGAACCCAAAAGTTTTAGCGTGTTTTCATCGCAGTGATCCCTGTGATCATGTGAGATCAGAATGTAATTCACGTCTCGAAGTTGCTCAGGAATGATCGGAAGGGGCGAAGTTCGCTTGAGGGCCCAATTGTCCAGCCAAACTGGATCCGTCAGAATGGTCACTCCTGCAATATGAATGAGATAGCTCGCATGGCCAAGCCAGATCAATTCATCCTTGCCATTGGGTTTGAAAACGCCCAAAGTTTCTACTTCAAGTTTGCGCTGGTCTCTTTTTTTCTCCTCTTCCTGTGGATTTTTACTCAATTTCCATCGGAGGACAGCAGCCAGACTTGCTTCGAAAGGTTGGTGGAGGTTTTGGAAAGTTCCATCGCTGAGTTGAGGAGTACCTCTCCAGCCATCAGGAGTTTTGTCGTATGGAAGTTTGGGATTGAATGTATAATCCAAAGTTGGGGGTGCTTTAAGGTCAATAGTGGAAAGCAGGATTCCCGCAGGGATTATTCCAGCCATTCCGGTAAGAAAAGTTCTTCTTTTCATCTGAATAGGGTACCTAAAGCAAACCTGATTTTTACGAGAAAAGTTGCTGGGTATATTCTAAATCCTTTGATCTGTAAATTTGGAGATGCCTAAATCTTCTCATTTTAAGTTTTTTGTTTCAAAATCATCCTCCAAAGTTTTGCACGACCATGAAGTAGGGCATGTTGTAAAAGTTCTTCTCCCGATAAAGTCTAGCGCCACAACCCAGGGATTTGAAATTGGGATTCAGGATATTCTGGCGATGACTCGGTGATTCCATCCAAAGTTTGACGACAGCCTTTGCAAAAGTGATGTACGTGTGTGGGGGGATCACTTCACGTTTGGAAGTAAAGGCATAGGTAAATTCTCCGCTAGGGTAGGGCGGATTGACCTTTCGGCCGGTTTGGTATTGAAGCCCATAGGTGGAGCAGATATTTTCTCCGTAAAATTCCGGGTTCAACCCTTCAAGATGAAAGCGGTCAAGCACTGTTCGCTTGATCCGGATCCTGCTAGTATGGGAGTAAAAGCCATATTTGACCATATCCTGAGCATGACCTGCAGCCACGTTTTCAATGTTAGGCTGGTGTGCAAAAGGGGTCAGCTTTGCCTTTTTTCGCTCTTCATTGGTAGCATAAAATATGGCTGCCTGAAGTAATGGGAAATTGATTTGGTTGAAATCTATGGCATCGTAAAGTGCCTCAATTCTGTAAAAAGTAGATTCGTTGTAATTTTGGTAAGAATCCGGAGTCCAGGATTGGGCTCGGGCTATCAAGGAAAACAGGGTAAAACCCAGAATCAGCAGTCTTCTCATCGGTTCAGTTTCTCGTCTTTTAGGACGAAGTCGAAGCCGAATTATTTTTGGAGACAAGAATTTTTTCTTGGTATGGACTTAAACAGAGCGGAAGTGGGAATAATATTGCTTGTAGCCCAAAAATGAAAATATCGGTTTCAAATCAATGAAACCGATATTTTGAAATTTTTTACTTTTTAATGGTGAAGGCAAATTTGGAACCTTTGCCCACTTCTGACTCTACGCGAATTTCCCCTTCCAGGAATTCCACCGCTTTTTTCACAATCGCCAAACCAATTCCGGTACCGTCAAAATCCTTTTGAAGGTGCAACCTTTGGAAAACGACAAAGATCTTATTGAAATATTCCGGATCGATGCCAATCCCATTGTCCTCAATAGAAAATTCCCAGGAATTCTCAAGTTCTTTACCCTGGATAATAATCTCGGGAGCAATTCCAACTTTGGAGTACTTCAAGCCGTTACCGATCAAATTTTGGAAAATTTGCAAAAGCGGCGTCTTGTAAGACCTCACAACCGGTAAATCATGGAGTATTACTGTCGCATTTTTCTCCTTAAGAGGTTTACGCATGTATTGTTTAATCTCCTCGATCAAAACTTTAACATCCAGCTGATCCTTTTCCTCTCTTACTTTTCCAACTCTTGACAATTCGAGAAGATCCAGGATGATCTTCTGCATTTGCTTAGCGCCATTGGTTGCAAATGAGATGTATTCCAATGCTTTTTGGTCCAATACATCCTTGTACCTACGCTCCAGAAGCCCCAAGAAACTCGAAATCATCCTGAGAGGTTCCTGTAAATCATGGGATGCAACAAAAGCAAATTGCTGAAGCTCCATGTTGGAAATTGCCAGTTCCCGGACATTCTTTTCCAGTTTTTCATTCAGGGATTTCAGGGATTTTTCAAATTCCTTTTGTTTGGAAATGTCCTGCATTGCCCCGACAACCCGTTCCACTGCCCCTTCCTGATTCCGAATAAAAATGGCCTTATCTAATACGAAGGCATAGTTACCATCGCTTTTGAGAAATCTGTATTCTTCCAACCAATGGGATTTGTGGGATCTTGGATTCATGTAAGTCTGAACCAGTCTGTTAATCCTGTCTTTATCCTCCGGATGGATCAAGCTAAAAAGAAACTCAAAGCTTGGATTAGTGGTCTTGGGATCATATCCAAAAAGCGTCAAAAACCCTTCCCCCCAGTAAAGGTTGTTTTTCTCCATATCAAAATCCCAAATCGCATCACTGGTAGCTTGGGTGACAATCTGGTAGCGTTCGATATGCTGGGCGGTAGACTTTCGGCTTTCTACCAATTCACTGATATTTTGTCCGGTACCAAACATGCAAAGCTTGTCCTGGTACATGAGTTTTGAGATAGAGAAGAAGAAAGGAATTTTTTTTCCGGTCTTGGAGATTATCTCCATCTCGAGATCCGAATTGCCGTTTTCAAGAATTTTTTGGACCTGAGATTTTATGAAATAATGAACTTCGGGCTCAAAGAAGTCCTCAGGCTCCATATTGGAGATTTCTTCTGAGGAATATTCTGAGGCAATTTCCAATTGGTGATTCCACAACAAAAACTTCCCGTCAATTCCGACTAGAAAGAAAACACTTGGCAACTGTTGGATAATGGTCTGATTGAGGTTTATCTCGTTCTGAAGGGCTTGTTCAGTTTCCTTTTCACGGGAGATATCAACCATCATTCCCTGGATTTTCACAGGTTTCCCTTTTTTGGAGATCACCTTTACCCGGTCATTGAGCCAAATAGTTTTTCCTTTTTTGGTCAAAAACCGATAATCAAACGTGTGATCTTTAAGCTTTTGAGTTTCGTTGTGGCAAAATTGTGTGGCAGAATCCCTGTCTAGCGGGTGGATTTGATTTTTCCAAAAGTTTTGGGTTGCCAACCATTCTTTTGGGGTAAAACCGGTAATTTGTTCAACCTGTGGACTGATGTAGGTGAATTCAAATGTTTGGGCATCTGCCTCCCAAAAGATCCCGTCCAGGTTTTCAATCAGGGACTTGTTTTTCTTTTTTTCGCTTTTGAGTTTCTCCTTGGTCTGGACGTATTCATTGATATTTTGAAATACCCCAACCAGTGTTTTTTGTTCACTTTCCGGATCAAAAATCAAAGTCGCCATTGATACTACCCAAATGACTTTTCCGTCTTTTTTGAGAAGTCTTTTTTTGATGTGGTAATCTGTCTGATTGGCAAGAACTTCCTGCATGTGACTAACAGCATCTTCCCGGTCTTCCGGGTGAATGACTGCAAGCCCGTTTTCAAAATTCACCTCAAATTCCTGAGGTTCGTAGCCGAGCATTCGAAATACTCCATCAGACCATGACAGTTTGTTGGTATCTAAGTTTAATTCCCAAGTGCCTGACTTGGTTAATATTTCGAACTGTTCAAGGAGAATTTCCTTGTTGATTTGTTGATCTGTCACTGGTTCCTCGCTGGTGTTAAACTTGTCTTTTCCCCACATTATACTGTTGACTAATCCAACTTGTATCCGGTAATTATATCAGATCAAAAAATGGCATTACCAATTGAGTTTAATTGAAAGCTGACTAATGCCTGCGAAAGATCGATGGTTTTATTTTGTCACGAAACAATGTGTTGTGAAATGTAAATCAACTTAGTTTGAAAAATCAGAATTGGTCGCAACACCAATGATATCGAGGAAATAGCAACCGGGATGGAAAGAGAACCTTTCATTGAAAATAGAAAAAACAAACCAAGGGCATTCATCTCCTTCTAAAAGAAGTTCATAAAAAATAAAAGCGAAGGATTTCCTTCGCTTTTTCATTTAGTTTTCCTGAGGAATTTGCAGGAGCAATTCTATTATTTCTCTCGGAGTAGAGGCATTTTTAAGCTTTTCTTCCTGGATAATCACCTGAAGCTGATACTCCAGTTCGAAGATCAACCCGTTTACAAATACCTGATCCATATTGAGTTGCTGGATTAGATGAGCGTTTTTGCGCTGTCCGGTCAGATTGATTCCATAGGAATGAAATACAACCACGACTTTCTTAAGCATTGAGTAATGTTGGTTCATAGGTTCAAATTTTAGGTGGGAGTAACTTATACATCACAGGTGTGACAATTCTTGATAACAAAGTGGAACTGATCAGGCCACCTATCAAAACTATTGCCAAGGGCGAAATCAGCGGATTGGTACTCAAAGCGATTGGAACTAAACCTCCAATTGCAGTAATTGTTGTCAATACAATCGGTAAAAATCGAATTTCTCCTGCTTCACGGATTGCGGCCTCCAAAGGTTTTCCCTCCTGCCTCAGTTGGTTGGTGAAATCAACCAACAGGATAGAGGTTTTCACTTCTATTCCCGCTAACGCAATCAACCCGATAATCGCTACAAAAGACAATGAATTCCCTGTCAACCAGAGCGCTACCAAAGCTCCTACCATTCCCAGCGGAATAACTGAAAGGACAATGATGGTGCTCTTGAATGTTTTGAATAACAAAATTAATACCGCAATGAAGAGGAAAACAGTGATTATTATCACTGTATTGAAGCCGGCGAAAGATTCCTGGCGGGTTTCATATTCTCCGGCCATTTTGAAAGAATAGCCTTCAGGAAGATTCACCTGGTTCATTTTGGCCAATGCATCGGATATGACGCGATCAGAAAGGTAATTTTGGTCCACAAAAGCGGAAACAGAAACAGATCTGATTTTATTGTAATGATCAATTGTCAGTGTACTGCTTTCTAGTTCCAGATTCGCAATTTGGGAAAGTGGAATTCCGGCGCCCTGTTGGTTATTGATGTAAAGCCCGTCAAAGTTGGCCAAAGTCGCTCTTTCGGTCTTTGGGGAAGTGAGCAAAATACCACGCTCCATGCCTTGGTGATCCGTGAAAGTTCCCAAGTTTAATCCCGCAAGCGCCAACCTTACAGTTCGGTCCACTTCGGCGATATTTACTCCTAGTTGCCTGGCCTTATCCTTTTCAATTGCCACGCGAATGTCAGTTTTGAGATTTGCCACAGGGTTATTGACATAGATAGTACCCGGAGTTTCTTTAAGCAATAGCTCAACCTTTGAAGCCAAATTTCTGAGGGTATCCAGATTTTCACCGGAAAGCCTTACCTCAACAGGTGCAGTCACGGGAGGTCCTTGCTCGAAGTTTTTCACTTCCACTTTTGCTCCTGGAAAATCTGAAAATTTGGCTTTGAGGTTTGCGATTACCTCCATTTTGCGGGGAGGTGAAGTCTTCGGGTCAAGCTGCACGAAAATTTGCGCGTAGTCAGTCCGCTCATTTTCAGGGATTTCATTGTAATAGATCCTTGGATTTCCTTTTCCCACATTCGTGGCAAAATTCATCAGTTCCGGAATTTGACTGAGCTCAGCTTCCACCTGTTTTGCTACTTCATTTGTCGTGTTGAGATTGGATTGAAGCGGTGTGGTGATATTGACGAGGAATTGGGGTTTTTCCGAAGGAGGAAAAAGGCTGAATCCGATTAAAGGAAATAAGCCCAAGGAAACCAGGAAGATCACTCCAGCAATCAAAAGCGTAATTCCAGGTTTTCTCAATGCACGCTCCAGCAATGGAGCATAGCTGAGGTGAATTCCTTTTTGAAAAAGGTCAAAAACTTTGTTGCTGTGATCAGCTCCTTTGTCTTTGAGAAACCAAGTGGACAGGAATGGAATAATGGTGAGTGAAACCAACATCGAGGCCAACACACTCATAATGACGGCCATCGGAAGGCTTCTGACAAAATCCCCGGAACCTTCCGGAAGAAAAACCAAGGGCAAAAAGGCAATTATCAGTGTCACAGTACATCCTACGACAGACAGCGAAATCTGCTTGGTAGCTTTCAGGGCTGCTTCTTTTTTGGAATATCCTTCCCGAATCCAGCGCTCGATATTCTCTACCACAACAATACTGTCATCCACCAAAAGTCCCAATGCAACAACCAGCCCTACAATGCTAAGCTGATTGAGGCCATAGCCCAAAGCATTCAGCAGCACCAATCCGATTGCCAAGGAAAGCGGAATCGAAACCATCACGATAAGAGAAGCGCGATTTCCCAAGGGTAGCAGGGTGATAAAAACCAAAGCAATCGCAATCAGGAAATCTAATCCCAAACCGCTAAGTCTTTGGTTGACGTAATTGGCCTGGTCGAATGCTGTGATCAGATCGATGTTTTCGGGCAATTCGGTTTTGACTTTATCTATTGCCTCGAGATATTTTTCCTGAACGTTTGAGATGTTGTTTCCTTCCTTTAGCGCCGCAGTAAGGAAAATAGATCTGTAACCATTTAGGCGCGTAATGTGCTTGGTTTCCTCGTAGTCGTTTCTGACTTCGGCCACATCTTTAAGCTGGATGGTTTTTCCTTGGAAAGAAAAGACAATTGTCTCTCCGATTTCATCTGCTGAGGTGTAATTTCCGCTGGTTTTGACATTGAAAGTTTTGCTTCCAGCCTCCACTTGACCGCCAGGAATGTTGCTCAGTTCGCTTTGAATACTGCCAATAATCGCATTCAGAGGAATGTTCATTTCGGCAATTTTATCCAGCTCAAGGTCCACCCGGACGATTTGTTCCGGCAAACCGAAAAGCTCGATTTTCTTCAGTTCGGTGATTTTTTCCAATTCATCCTGAAGTCTCTCGCCATACTTCTTCAGATTGTCCCTTGATGCATTTTCGCTGATTAAAGCGATTTGGAGGATGTTGACATCCGAAGGTCTCACTTTATTGATTTTGATGGAAAATATATCCTCCGGCAGCTCCGGCCGAAGTGTATTTACTTCACGGACGAGCTCTTGGTATTTTTCATTGACATCCTCATTGTAGTTGTATTCCACAAAGAGAACGGCAACTCCGTCTTTGATTTCGGTTTTGATCCGTTTGATGTTTTCCAGGCCATAGATCACTTCCTCAAGTGGATCGACTACCAGTTCTTCCATATCCTCTGGACTCGCGCCAGGATAAATCACAATCACCGGAAATTGGGGAGCCTCGATCACGGGATCTTCACTTCGTGGCATGTTGAAAAAAGTCGTTAAACCAACCGCTACGGTCATTAAAAAAATCACCAAAGTGAACTGGTAATTTTTGACTGCAAAATCAGAGATTCTCATTAGTTCATAATTTGAATAGTGGAACCATCGGTGAGGTAGGCACTACCCGATACGATCAGTTTGCTGTGATTTTCCAGTCCTGATAGAACCTGGACCTCGTTTTCTGAGATCTGACCCAAAACAACTTTTACTTTTTCGGCCTTTTGCCCGTCGTCAGTTACAAATACATACCCCAAACTTCCTGAGGCATCAAGTATGGCCTCATAGGGGATTTGCCAACCTTCGGTTTGTTTGGTGGGCTGGATCAACACTTTTCCAAACATACCGGAGGCGAGATTGAGCCCCTCGGAGTTGGCAGGAGTGACCTCGACCCAATAAGCTCCAGTTACCGGATCTGCAGATTGGCTTTTTCGGATTACTTTTCCGGAAATGCTGTCAGAAGTTGAGGGGAAAATCAAAGCTTGATCCCCAATGGAGATCAAACTCCAGTTGAGGTCATTTACAGTAGCTTTAAGCATCCAATTCCCCTGATTGGCTCCGTTGATTTGCAGAACAGGTGCTCCGGAAGAAACCTGCTGCCCGGCATTGACAAATTTCCGAAGGACAAAACCGTTTTGATTTGCGCGAATCTGAGAATAGGAGAGGTTAAACTCAGCCGTTTTCAGTTGTTGTTCGGCAATGTCGCGAGCTGTTTTGCTGTTTTGAAACTGTTCCAAAGTAGCCACACTGTCCCGATATAATCTACCCGCTCGTTCATGGTCACGAAGAGCTTTTTCATAAGCAATTTTTGATTGGTTAAGCCCGGCCTGAACCTCTGTCAGATCAAGTGTAGCCAGGACTTGACCTTTTTTGACGGGATCCCCTTCCTGCACAAGAATTTTGGAAACAATCCCACCGACTTTAAAAGACAACAGGGTTTCGTCATTGGTGGAAAAATTTCCGCTTGCCGAAATGGAGGAAGAAAAACTCCCCTGGTTCAGTTCAATTACCTTGACAGGAATCGCTTCTCCCTTAGTGATTGGTTTTGGGGTGCTTTCAGATTTACCGCAGGCAAAAAGTACTGCAGCAATCAAAATATAGGTTGAAATGGATAGGTATCTCATAGCTTAAAAGGTTTGGGAAATGAGTTGACGCTCAAGCTGTGCGATGGACTTGAGTAGATTGTAGGAATTGATTGTTTTTTGAAGGGATGCCTGGGTCAGCTGGCTTCGTGCATCGATGAATTCAATGAGGGAATTGGCCCCTTCACGAAATCCCCGATCGACAAGGCGGAAGTAAGCTGCTGAGGATTCAAGCTTTTTCTCAGCTGAGCGAAGAGCGGCTTGATTGGTCAAAACCTCGTTTTTGGTAAGTTGGAGATCCAAAGCCAGTTTATCGCTTAGGAGGTTCTTTTGATTCTGGACTGACTTCAATCCCAGCTCACTTCTGTAAATTTGAGTCCTGTTTCTTCCTCCCTGAAAGACCGGAACACTGAGGTTTAGTCCCAAAAGCGCATACCTGGAATCTTGGTCAAAAGCCCAATCAAAGCTTTGGGAGCCTAAATCCGCATAGGTATTGACCTTGGGAACCCAGTAGTTTTTTCCTGCCTTGATGGCTGTTTCCTGAATGCTCTCGGCAGTTTGTATCTGCAGAATTTCCGGTCTACCTGTCAAATCATCTTCCCCCATCAATTCGCCAAGTAATGCTGGATTTGCCTGCTGTTCTTCAAAAATCACTTCCCCGTTTACAGGCCTGTTTAGCAGAAAATTGACATAATGAGCGGCGTTTCTCTTCCTACTTTCGGCCTCAATCAACAGTGCATTAATGTTTTCTACCTCACTTTCTGCCCTTAGTACAGCTGAAGGAAGTCCTTTTCCATTGGCTAAAAGGGATTGGTTGTCCCGGAGATTTTGCTCCACGAGCCCCTTGCTACTTTGGATGACTTCAATCGCTGTATGGGCTGTGCAAAAATTGTAATAGGCCAACTTGATATCCTGGATAAGATTCGCTTCATAGATTTTCAATTCATATTCAGAAAGCAACACCTGCTTTTCCCTGATCTGTTTCTGATAAATCAAGTCTGTATTGACCAGTGGCATTGAGGCTCGGAATCTCGCATCATAAAAATTGTCAGGAAGAAGCTGTTCGGAGACATTTTCCAACTGGGGAAAAGCATTGGTTCCGGTTAATTGGTTGAGAGTCGAATAAACAGGATTAAGTAGGTCCCCGATTGGAAAATCAATTGTCCGTCCACCACTGGCAAGCGTGTAGCTTGCACCAAAATCCAAAGCTGGGAGGAAGAAACTTTTGGCATCTTTCAAAGCCAGGAGACTCCGCTCCAGTTCAATGTTTTTTTCTTTTAAAACGAGGTTGTTTTCGAGTCCTTCATGGATGTATTGATCCAAAATCGACTGTGCAGTTGCAGCAGAAAAAGGATTAAAAATCAAGTAGCCCAAAAAAAGCAGGAGAGCATTTTTCATCATATTATTCGATGTTAATTAAATAAACACTGTTTAATGACTGGACAAATTTTTTTAAAGCCTATCCAGAATCTTATAAAATTCTTCCAAACCGTCTACCACGATCGTGTCTTGACGGTGGGGAAGGACTACCTCACAGCGCTTTCTGATATTCAGAGAAACCATGCCGTGAACTGTGGACCAAATCATATAGGAAAGAGCCTCGGCATCGTGGCCTTTGAAATGTCCTGCCTTGATGCAATCGTCGATTGTTGTTCTGAGGTAGTTAAAAGTACCTCCACCTTCTTTCCAATTGTCATGTTCTGAATTAAATACATGATCAATCGGTGCCTCTTTGATAAACATAAGATCGTACATGTCAGGGTTTTCCAAAGCGAATGTTATATAGATACTTCCCATTGCTTTTAGTCGTTCCATTGGATTTCGGACGGAACCCAAAACTTGCATTTTCTCCATCAATTGAAGAAAACCTCCCTGATGTAAGGCATGAAAAATTTCGTTTTTATCCTTGAAATAATGGTAAATGATCCCGGGACTATATTCGATTTGGTCCGCAATATTTCTGATGGATGTTTTTTCCACACCTTTTTGAAGAAAGAGAGATTTGGCTGCCACCAAGATCCTGTCTCTTAACTCCTCCTTGTCTCTCTCTTTTCGATCTGCGATCCCCATTGTTTTTACTGAACGTTCAAAAATAATTAAACACTGTTTAAAAATCCAAATTTCTGTTAAGAAATTTTATTGAAAATTTGAGAAGCCGAGATGGATTAATCCTTTTGCTCTTTGAGCTGATCGCTGTCCCATGCTTGGTCATTCATCGAGAATTTGCGAGTAAGTTCACCTGAAAGAAGAGTCTCCTGGATTTCGATCTGCGTTCTGATTTTGGAGATATACTCCGCTTGATTGCCACGATATTTTACCAATACTTTCAAGGATTCCTCGTCATACTTTCTAAACTGAGCCGCGAGTCTATTTACAGTATGAGCCCGAAAACCGAGTTTTTGAAGTGCATCCTGTCCCATTCGGATCGAGGTATCCAAATGCTGACGGTAAATATTTTCCACACCCATTTCCATCAATTCATAGGCCTCATACCGATTTTTGGACCGAATCATTATTTCCAGATTGGGAAAATGCTCCTGACACAGCTCGACAAGTTTCTTGTTTGTTTCAACAGAAGTGATTGCAGAAATCAAGATTTTGGCATCTTCGGCTCCGGCAGCATGAAGCAAATCGAGTCGAGTTGCATCTCCAAAATATACTTTGAAGCCCATTTTTCGTAGCAAATCGACCTGATCCGGATTGAAATCCAATACCGTGGCTTCTATGCCATTAGCTCTTAAAAATCTCCCCATGGTTGATCCGAAATGTGAAAAACCAACTAGAATAACTTTGTTTTTTTCGACGATTTGGTCTGCTTCCCGCTTGGGTTTAGCTCTTGATTTTTCTAGCAACGGAATGATTAACTTTTCCAAAGCTAGACTAAAAATAGGAGTGAGGGTCATACTTAATGCCGTAATCGCCATTAGAAGGTCAGAGGTAGTAGTCGCCAAAACCCCCAACTGAAGCGCAAAGGCATAGGTCACAAAAGAGAATTCTGAAACCTGCGCAAGCCCAATGGAGAAGCTCAGGTTCTCTGAAAGACTAAGTTTTTTAATTTTTCCTATGGCTCCAAGTACTAAAGCTTTGATCAGAATCACTCCAAGAGTCAATGAAAAGACACTTATCGCGTCAGAAAATATCAGGTTGAAATTAATGGTGGCGCCGACAGCCATGAAAAACAAGCCCAAAAGCAATCCCTTGAACGGATCAAGGTCGGATTCCAGGGCATGTTTGTAAGGAGAGTTGGCTAAAATGACACCGGCAAGAAAAGTCCCTAATGCAGGGCTAAGGCCAACCATTTCCATCAGAAATGCGATTCCAACCACTATCAAAAGGGCTGATGCAGTAAATAGCTCCCGAAGCTTGGTCTTTGAAACCCAGTTCAGAAGTGGGCCAAATCCGAATCTGCCCAACAAAACAACCAAGCCAATTGCTCCAAAAATCATCAAAGTCTGGATCCAACCGGGTTGATTCTCCAAAAACCCTCCATGTCCGGAACCGACAGATTCGGCTCCAGCAACAGCTAAAAGTGGCAAAATTGCCAAAATCGGAATCACTGCAATATCCTGCAGAAGCAAAACCCCAAAGGACATCTTGCCAGATGGGCTGTCCATTTGATTTTTTTCTTTGAGGGATTGGAGCACTATGGCAGTAGATGAAAGCGCCATAGAAAATCCTGCAGTAAGGCTGATTCTCCAGTCGACTCCAATGGCAATACCCAATCCAAAAATCAATCCCGAAGTCACCAAAACCTGTGTCAATCCCACATTCAGGATCAGATCCCGCATTTTCCAAAGGTTTTTGGGCTCAAGTTCCAAACCGATCAAAAACAGCATCATTACCACTCCAAACTCAGTGCTGTGCATGATATCCTGACCCTGGGTTTCATCCCTGATAAATTCAAAACCGTAGGGTCCCACGAGAATCCCTGCAATCAAATATCCCAAGACGGAACCCATTCCCAGGCGTTTTGCGATCGGGACACAAATGATCGCTGCCAGGATATAAATAATCGCATTAAAAAGAAATCCATCCATAGGTTAGGCTTTTTGGATGTATGGGAGTGTAATCTGAGCCGAATCCCTGAGACTCAGGACCAGGTTTTTGTATTCCTCGGCTTTCTCGGAAAGTTCAGTTTCTTTGATCCGGTGAGTTCCTCCCACATGAAAGGGAGGCAAATAGCGCATGTTGCAGAGGTAGGCCGTTTGCTCAAAAGGCCTAAGAAATTCCTCAATTGTGAACCTGTTTTTTCCTTGGGCAGAATAGATTTCTCCGGAACCACCTGAAGTAAGTGCATTGAAAACGTACTTATTTTTGAGGAAAACACCTCCGGTGCCATAGGCCCAACCATATTCCAAAACCAAGTCTATCCATTGCTTCAACAGGGGCGGGCAGGAATACCAATAAAAAGGATGTTGCCAGATGATGACTTCATATTCAAAAAGTGCCTCCTGTTCAGCTTGGATATTGATGTTGAAATCGGGATACAGTTCATAGAGATCCCGGATCTGGACATTTTCCAAGTCTTTGACAGCATGAATCAACGCCTGATTTACATCAGAATGTTCGAACTTGGGGTGGGCAAAAAGCACCAAAATTTTACGCATATTGATTTTGACTCCTTTTCAGACGTACTTTTTTTCTTTAAAATAAAACCCCAAAGCACCAGATGGACATTTTTTGACTTGGCTTACCAATTCTTCCGAACTGGCATTTCCGATTTCAATCCAGGGTTTTTTTCTGGGATTAAAGACCCGGGGAAGTCCCCTTACACAGTTGCCGGAGTGAATGCATTTTTCGGGTTGCCAAGTGATGACAACTTCCCCGTTATCATATTCTTTGTTAGTTGAAGTGCTCATTTGAAAAATGGGTTTATGAAGAACTATAATACCAAAATCCCGGCAATTGTTCCTTTCCCAATGGAGTCAAAAATGAAAAAAACCTGCAACGGAGTTTCGTTGCAGGTTTATTTTTGAATTAAGCGATCAATCTGTTTTGGGTTTTTTCAAAACCAGATAAAAGCAATAGAGCGTTACACCCAAAATCAGTCCTTGGGTCACGAGGGAAAGAATCAATGCGGATGTGTTCATATTAAGGCTGATTGACGTTTTTTGTTGGAATACCAAACTATTGCTGCAATGGCTACAAACAGAACAATAAGCTGGGTCCTTGCAATAGTAGAGTAAAACATTTTCTTTTCAAGGAATTCTGAATTCTCTGGATT
>DATIAI010000668.1:0-7336 GCA_035458065.1 Algoriphagus sp.
TGCCAATTGTAGGAGAAAAAGTAATTCGCCTTTTCCTTTCCATAATTTAAGTTGACGCCTGCCTGATACTTTTCGCGGGTTCCTATGGAGGCATTGAGCTGTCCGTTGAAACCAGTTGCTGTATTTTTTCTTAAAATTATGTTAATAATGCCCCCAACACCTGCTGCATCGTATCGGGAAGAGGGATTGGTGATCAGTTCGACTTCCTTGATACTACTTGCAGGAAACTGGGAAAGAATGCTCTCCACATCATCTCCTGACAAATTTGAGGGTCGACCATTGATATAAATCAGGATATTCCCGCTGCCTCGCATGCTGATTCCACCCTCGTCATCGACCTGAATAGAAGGCAAAGTGGCCAAAAGTTCTGCAGCAGTAGCACCTTCGGCTACGATGCTGTTTTCGACATTATAAGTCCGTTTGTCGATGTCAGATTCAAACATCGAAGTCACTCCCTCCACTACTATTTCATCAAGATTTTGGGAATCAGGTTCAAGTTTGATAATTCCAAAATTCATTGTGGGTCGATCGCCCAATCTAACTTTTTCGAAAAAATCTTTGTAACCTATGAAACCCACCCGAAAAAGGTAATCTCCCGGTTTGCCTACAAATGAGAATGTTCCGTCCAAGTCACTCATTCCGCCTGTGACCAGTGTTGAATCTGTGGGATTGAGTAAAGCAATATTGGCAAATTCCAAAGGCTCTTCAGTGCTGCCATCAGCAATTTTCCCTTTTAAACTTACCTCCTGGGCCTGAACAAAGGAGGTAAGTCCTAAAAAAACCAATAGAAATAGAAATATTCGGTATTTGTTCATAATCCAGTTGAAAATCTATTTCCGGTGGCTCTTTCAAAAAAAATGAAAGACACTAACAATCAATTAAATACCGGAAAATCTATAGTAGTTAAACCTGAAAAACGGGATGAGGTTTAATAGATGTTGCCATTTAATTTTCAAGGGTGAATAAACCTTTTCTTAAGTTTTCTGGATTGATGGACGGAAAAATAAATAGCTTGATCACTACGGAATCAGAAAAATCAAGGAAATCACAATATCGCAAATCAGCTTTTTGTGAAAAGCTCCAAAGCAGTTTGGATCAGTTTTTCAACTGACTTGTCCGCTTCAGGGTCAAAAATATTTAATGGACGATTGGCCACAATTGCATTCAGGCTGAGCACTTCATGGCCCAAAAGCTCACACATGGCATAATAGCCCGCGGTTTCCATTTCGAAATTCGTCAGCCTTTTATCGTCAATTTTCAATCCAGCCAAGCGCTCAATCATTCGATCAAACCGAGGTTTTAATCTTACTTCCCGTCCCTGAGGGGCATAAAAACCCGGGCACGTTAAAGTCACACCTTTCACAAAAATCGGATCCAGTTTTTGCAAAAGATTGGGAGATGCTGAAGCTTGGTAAGGTAAAAATGGAATTCTCAATTCATTTTGGACTGCTTTTGCCAAACTTTGATCTCCTGTTAATTCCGGATAATAGGCCATCAGCGTATCCAAACCAATTCCGATTTCGGAGGCCAACAGTGTTCCAACCGGAATGTCAGCCTGCATGCTTCCCGAAGTTCCCAATCGGATAATTTGGAGACTAGTTTTTTCGGTTTTGATTTCTCGGGTTTCCAAATCAACATTGACCAGAGCATCGAGCTCCGTCATCAGAATTTCAACATTGTCCGTCCCCATCCCAGTACTCATGACAGTTACTCCTTTTCCATTCAGCCAACCCGTATGTGTGACAAATTCCCGCTTACTGATTTTGAGATCAATCCTGTCAAAGTATCGCGACACCAAAGGAACCCGATCTGGATCCCCGACGGTAAAAACAATTGAAGCCAGATGTTCTGGCTTCAATTGCAAATGATAAATACTTCCGTCAGAGTTGATGATCAGTTCAGAAGCAGGAATTTTCCGGTTATCCATGGATTTTTTGGATTAGTTCTTTGTCAGGCTTACGGTGAAGACCCTTATAAGGATTGTATCCGTTGGTGTTTTTCTGGTAATAGCCAGTCCCATCATAAGGACGTTTTTCAGGATTTTCTTTGCACTCAACAGAACAAGTACCTTCCATTTCCCACCCGCATTTTTCACAAATGGGTAGGTGTTCATTGCAAGTTGGATTTGCGCAGTTGACCATCCGATCAGAATTGGTGCCGCAGACGTGGCAGGTGGAGATAATCGTAGGGTTTACCTTGTTTACATCGACAGCGATTCTGTTGTCAAAAACGTAACATTTCCCCTCGAAATCTTCTCCTCCGGCTTCCATTCCGTACTTGATGATTCCCCCGTGAAGTTGATATACATCTTCAAATCCCTGTTCCAAAAGGAAAGCCGAGGCTTTTTCACATTTGATCCCACCAGTGCAATAGGTCAGGACCTTCTTGCTTTTAAGGTGCTCAAGCTCTTTTACTTTCTCAGGGAAATCCCGGAAGTTGTCGATGTCAAGCGTAATGGCATTTTTGAATCGACCGAGTTCATGCTCATAGTTGGAGCGAACATCCAAAATGACAACGTCTTCCTGATCTTTCAACGCTTTGAATTCTTCCGGCGCAAGGTGCTTTCCGGTTTTCACATTTGGATCCAAGTGGCGAAGAGCAGAATGTACGATTTCCGGCTTATAGCGTACATGAATTTTAGCAAACGCATGTTTCTCGTGGTAATCGATCTTGAACTCTGTCTTTGCAAACCGCGGATCAGCCTGGATGTATGCCATGTACTTTTCGCAGTCCTCGATCAAACCTGAAACAGTTCCATTCAGTCCCTCGTCAGAAATGATAATACGGCCACGTATGTTGTTGGCGACGCAGAACAGGTGATGCTCTTCCCGATATTCTTCGGGATTTTCGATTTTTGCGTAGCAATAGTACAGCAGGATGCTGTAAGGTTTGTTGTTTGTGTTCTCCATAACTATCGCCCTGTTTCGGCAGGGTGTTTTTTGGATTTGAAATTTAATATTAGAGATTTGAGATTAGCTATCATGACACCAATCAAGAGCTAATTTGACCTCGTAATTCGTAAATCTAAAATCGTAACTATTTTATCTTCGCAGCTGGATTTCCAAAAACCGTTTCATTTTTTCCAACCGAGGAAATTACCACAGAACCTGCACCTACTCTCGCCCCTTTTCCAACGGTAACTCCCGCTACGATCGTGACTCCCGAACCGATGAAAGCGCCTTCTTCTATGGTCGCTTCTGCATTCACAATAGATCCTGCACCGATCTGGACAAAATCACCAACTACAGCTTTATGGTCAATGATGGCTCCGGAATGGAAAATACAGTGACTTCCCACCTTGGCTGCAGCTCCGATTGTCACATTGGCATTGATGAAATTGCCGTGACCTAAGCTGGCGTCTGTGGAAATGTAAGCCCGGTCATGAATCGCATTTACCGGCTGAACTTTGCGGACTTCTATCAGCATATCCACCAAAAACTTGCGGTATTTAGTGTCATCCACCGCCACAAATGCTTCGGTTTTCTTTCCGATCAATTTCAGAAATCCTTCATCTTCCGTATTTCCCAAAATCGGAATATTGTTGATTTCAGTCCCGTAAAGGCTCTGATCTTCATCCAAAAAGCCATAAACGATGACCTGGTTGCTGTTGAAAATTTCAAGTGCGGGATGAGCAATTCCTTTAGCTCCCAGAATAATCACCGGTTTTTCCATGAATCTGTGGTTTTGGACTGCAAAAGTACAGGAAATGACTCGCTTGCGCAAAGCTTCATTTGGATTGGCCTTTGAGCAGGCTCTGCCCGATCTTACAATTCAGGCATTTCTGGGGCTGGCAAAAGCTCCTGAACAGTCCGATCATTCCCTGAGAATCGAAAGAATTTTCAGTTTTCCAGCCCTTCTCTCCAAACTTCCGGATGATAAAATTATTCTCCGCGGGAATGGTCTGCATCAGGTCAAAGCATCGCTCCTGCCATTCCGGCTGCTCGAAATATCGGCCGTATGCAAACCAAAGTGGGATGACAAAATTGATAATCAAAAGTTCAAGTGAGTTGCCTGAAATGCCCCTGGAGGCGACTTTTTCTGTCGGCTTGCCAAACGAATAGTGGTACTTCCAATAATCCGATGGAGAAACCTGAAGCAGTTTTTTGAACGTTGAGAACTCCCGGCTGTCCTCCATGACAGCTTGCAAAAGATTGGGCGCTTTGGAAAGTATTGCCGCCAACTGAGCGATCCGGATTGTGGGAAAATTAGTCGGACGGGCGCCTAAAAAAGTCCAATGCTGTCGGATCAGAGGAGATTTCCATTCAAATTTTTTCCGGTAAAATTCATGCTCTGTAATCAAGTGCTGAACATAGGGTTCATCGGATTTTTCAGGTAAAAGCCCTGCCTGACCGAGAAGCATCGCCTCCAAGGAAGAAACTTGAGTCCGATGTTTTTGGAGGATTTTGTAGGGAACCAAGGCCGCCAATTCACCCATCGGTTGACTGTTTGTTTTAAATCCAAAACAGGTAAAAAGCCAACGGTAAGCAGTTTCTTCCCAATCGCCTTTGGTTTTGTCCAGAATTTCCAGAATCAGACTGGATTTCTCCTGTAGCCGTTCTACGAGTGCTTTCTCCAAAGCCGAAAACCGGATGATTTCCGGAACGGTCTGAATGGCATGCGCACAGGGAAGATCGGATTTGAAGTCAAGCAGCTGCTCGTAATTTCTCCAGATCTCAAGAAAAATCTTGCCTTTTAGCTCTAGGGTTGGAAGAGGAGTACCGTCATTTCGAAGAACTTCCTTGTCATTTTCCCAGACGATATGAAGGATGACAGAATTGTATGCCGGATCGCCGCCGTGAGCGTGTTGCTTCCATTCGGATGCAAACCGATGAACCTCTACATGCCCGTAAAGTGTGACTCCGTCAAGAATCAACGTAGAATCCCGAAAATCAGGCCCTTCGCTTTGGTTGTGAAAACCGACATTCAAAATCTGGACGGATTGACCGTCACAGGTTTTAAGTCCCTTGCGGTCGAAGTATTGATACTTCCAGACCAGCTGTAAAAAGTCTTCCTTGAATTCCATAAAAAATTGATGACTAAAAGTTTATGGAATTTAGAGAATAACAAATAAGAAGTCAACCCTGAAGAAAAATCCTCAAATATTAAGAATTCTGAGCTATCTGACATGGGCCAATCAATTTTGTCACTCTTCCAGAATTAAAGAATGAACTTTTTTATTAGCTTGGATGTACCAAAAAAGTACATTAATCCTTTATTATGCTAATCATCAGTTCCAAAGAATTTCGAGACAATCAAAAAAAATATTTTGACCTAGTAGATCAAAATCAACAAGTCATAGTCCAAAGAGGGAAAGATAAATCCTACGCTTTGGTCCCAATCAATGATGAAGACCGATTCTTTCTAGATCCAAAAGTAATTGAAGATGTTCTCGAAGGCATCGCAGATTATAAAGCAGGTAAAGTTATCAAAGTGAAAGAGGCAGACCTTGATCACCTTCTTGGTCTATGATAAGATATGAATTAGTTTTTACTCAGAAGGCTATTAATGGAATTGAAAGACTTAAAAAATCAGGAAATAAACCGATACTTAAAAAATTGAAAATCCTTCTTTTGGAAATTAGTGAACATCCCTTTACAGGAACTGGTCAACCCGAGCAATTGAAACATAATCTTTCCGGACTATGGTCCAGACGATTGAATAGGGAGCATCGAATTGTTTATACCATTGACCAGAACACAATTGTAGTAACAATAATATCAGTAATTGGACATTACAAGTGATCCGAATTTCCTTTCAAAATCCCATTTAAAGAAATCTTTCCAACAACCCTTTCATCTCCACCTGAAGCTTTTCAGCTTCCTTTCGGGCTGCTTTCGCAAAATCTTTTTCACTAGAAGCATAGATAATTCCGCGACTGGAATTGACTAAAAGTCCACAGCTTGAATTCATTCCAAATTTGGCAACATCGGCCAAACTTCCTCCTTGGGCACCAACACCCGGAACCAGAAAAAAATGCTCAGGAGCAGCTTTTCGAGCTTCACCAATCAATTCGCCACGGGTGGCCCCGACCACATACATCAGGTTTTCCGGGCTGCCCCATTCCTGGCTTTTTTCTAAAACCGATTGATATAGCGGCTTTCCTGCCTTGTCTCCGATCAATTGAAAATCCAACGAACCCACATTCGAAGTCAAAGCCAACAGGATCACCCATTTGTTTTCAAATTCCAAAAATGGAGTCACCGAGTCCTTTCCCATGTAAGGTGCGACAGTGATTGAATCGAAATCCATTGACTCAAAAAAGGCCTTTGCGTAGAGTTTAGAAGTATTTCCAATATCTCCACGCTTGGCGTCCGCAATGGTGAAAATATCCTTTGGGATGAGCTCAGCTACTTTAGCAAGCGTCTCCCAACCTTTTGCTCCCAAAGCTTCGAAAAAGGCAATATTCGGTTTATATGCCACTGCAAAGTCAGCTGTCTCCTCGATGATTTGCCTGCAAAAAGAAAAAATAGGATCAGGTTCAGAAAGCAGATGAGCTGGAATTTTATCCAAATCCGGGTCAAGGCCTACACATAAAAAGGATGATTTTTGCTGGATTTGTGAAAATAGCTCGGAGCGGGTCATGTGGTTTTTGAATTTGGGCAAAGGTATAGATTTATAAAATTTAGACGAGCCTTGATCCTTGCGATTTTAAAATTGGATTTTAAATCTACTTGGTTGAAAAAATCTCATTCCATTGATTTATAATTATTTATGATTTTTCCTTCAAATCTACTTCCACAAAGGCTCCTCCCAAAGAAACAGCAGCAGAGATTAGGAAAAACATCAAGCTGAAAGCCACTGCGGCAGTCTCCTCAATTCCAGCATACGTGTGTGCATAGACAAAAACCAACTCTCGAGCACCAACTCCACCAATCGTCAAGGGCAGCACTGCCACAATGGATGAAAGTAAAAACACCAGTTGATAAGCCAGGATAGTTGAGGTAATGCCCAGGGACTTTAAAATAAACCAAGCGCAGATAAGTTGAGCGATTTGTCCGGCAAATGACCAGGCATTTGAAAGCCAGAATGATGGCAAGAATTCGCGAAAGAAAAACTTTTGAGCAAGCCAAAAGGCCGGAATTGTCAATACCAAACCGACAATCATCAATCCATTCCAAACTTGGCTTTCCAAAAAATCAAGCTGAATATCCACCATCAAAAACAAACCAAAAAGTAGAAACACAATGGCTACCAAACCTCCCAATCGATCTAAAAGGGCCGATTGGACCAGCTTTTTCACCGGGGTTTTGAAATGCTTGTTTAGTAAATAAACCTTGTAGCCATCTCCGCCAATTCCTCCCGGAAGGAAGAGATTGTAAAACATCCCGATCAGGTA
>DATIAI010000669.1:0-5490 GCA_035458065.1 Algoriphagus sp.
AGCTGTATTTTGGCAGAATATGAAAAGAATAATAAGCCCAATCCTAACCTCGGGTCTGATTTTTATACTGACCTGCGCTGCTTTCGCCCAAGAAAAACCCTGGATGCTCGGCCCATTCGAAAGACCTCAAAACGCACAGCCGATAATTTCTCCCGTTTCCGACACGGAGTTTTTGGACCCAATGACTGGCAAAACTGTCAAATGGGAATCGATGGCAACCTTCAATCCTGCGGCAATCGTCAGAAATGGTCAAGTCCAAGTTTTCTATCGAGCAGAAGAAAAACTGGGTGAAAAGGAAATCGGTGGACATACCTCCCGGTTGGGTTTGGCAACTTCTTCGGATGGATTTTCTTTTTCCAGAGAAAAAACGCCGGTTTTCTATCCTGCAGAAGATTCCCAAAAGGAATTTGAATGGACAGGTGGCACAGAAGATCCAAGGATTGTTGAGACGGAGGATGGGCTTTTTGTTTTGACCTATACTCAGTGGAACCGGGATGTTCCCCGACTGGCGGTTGCCACTTCCCGTGACTTGAAAACCTGGGAAAAGCATGGGCCAATCTTTGAAAACTGGAAGGATGGCAAATACCACAATACAGAATCAAAATCCGGTGCGATAGTCACAGAGCTGAAAAACGGAAAGCTAGTAGCTGCCAAAATCGACGGAAAATACTGGATGTATTATGGAGTCCCTCATATCTGGTTGGCAACTTCAGATGACTTGGTCAATTGGGTTCCGGTGGAAAACCACGAGGGTAACCGGGTGCCGGTTTTGAGTCCAAGACCGGGATTTTTCGATTCCTGGTTGGTTGAAGCTGGCCCTCCGCCTGTGCTGACCAAAGACGGGATCGTTGTACTTTACAATGCCGGCAACTCTCAACAAGTCGGTGTAAAAAATCTGGGAAATCGGGTCTATACGGGCGGGCAGGCACTTTTTGATGCAGCCGAACCCTGGAAGCTTTTGGATCGGGTAGTTCATCCATTTATCCAGCCCGAACTGTCTTTTGAAAAGTCCGGCCAATATCCCGAAGGGACGACTTTTCTCGAAGGTTTGGTTTATTTTCAGGGGAAATGGCTCTTGTATTACGGCACAGCAGACAGTATGGTGGGAGTCGTAAGTGCTCCTGCAAAGTAAAAAGTTAAGTAAATCTTAAGGAAGGAAATCGCTGAATTCCCTCCTAATTTTTAATTTTTGTTGCTGTATTTCAATTCGATGCGAATCCTGATAGTAGAAGACGAACCTGGAATTTCCAATTTCCTCAAGCAGGGATTGGTTGAGGAATCCTTTGCCGTAGATGTCGCTGACAACGGAAAAGATGGGCTTGAAATGGCGCTTTCAGGAAATTACGACCTTCTTTTGCTGGATTGGATGCTTCCCGGTATGAGCGGAATTGAAATAACACGTCAGTTTCGAAGAGAATTTCCCCGGACTCCAATCATTTTTCTCACTGCAAAAGACACTGTGGATGAAACTGTTTTTGGACTTCAGTCCGGAGCAAATGATTACATCAAAAAGCCATTTCACTTTGAGGAATTGCTCGTACGAATCCGCGTTCAACTCAGGGGGAAAGAAGGATTAGAAGAAAAGTTGAGTTTGGGCCCCATTTCAATTTTTCCCGATCGTCATTTGGTACAGAAAGGAGAGGAAGAAATCCAGCTCACGCAAAAGGAATTTGCGCTGCTGGAATACCTCGTCCGAAATAAAAACAAGGTTTGCCGCCGCACCAGAATTATCGAAAGTGTCTGGGATATTCACTTTGAGTATAATACTGGAGTGATCGATGTCTTTATCAATTCCCTCCGCAAAAAGTTGAATTTGCAGAAAGACGAAGATTACATTCAGACGATTCGCGGTGTGGGCTATATGGCAAAGGAGTTATGAAATCGAGCAAGACCCAATCGTCACAGTGATCCAGATGATTATCAGAAATGCGAGATTCCATCTGACAGTTAAAAAACAAGCAATAAACAGATGAAACTGGCCTACAAAGAGCGGATCGCCGGAAGGCTCACCTTGGTCACTGCCCTGATCATTTTGGTGGTTTTTGGAATCATCTACTTCGTGGCCAATTTCACCGTGGTCAATAATATCGATAGGGACCTTGGGCTTGAAACTGAAAAGCATAGAGGTGAGATTTTCATGGTCAACGGAGAAATCCGCTTTCTTCACATGGACGAATGGCAGGAATTGGAGCACACCCAGATCCAGCTCAATCCGATTTTTATAGAAATAGTCGACTTAGAGGGGAATTCCATGGATAGATCTCCGAATCTTCGTGAAAACCATCTGAGTTTTTCACCTGAAAAATCAGCCAAAAAGGAAGCCTGGACTCTGAGAATCGGGTCGAGTGAAGTGAGGCAGATGCAGATTCCCCTTTTCAATGCCGGAAAACTTGAAGGATATCTCCTGCTTGCCAAGTCATTTGAGGATTCCCGTGAATTGCTCAACAATCTCCGCAATGTTTTGCTTTTCCTTTATCCCATTATCCTGCTTTCACTATACCTGACGATGAGATATCTGGCGGGCAAAAGCATTGAGCCAATCCAGCAGATCATCCGCAAAACCAATCAGATTACCCAAAGCAATCTTAACGAAAGGGTGCCAGTGGCAGAGCCAAATGATGAAATCGGCCAACTCACCCGATCGATCAATGAGCTTCTACAGCGACTGGAGGCTTCCCTCAATAGGGAAAAACAGTTTACTTCGGATGCTTCTCATGAATTGAGAACTCCGCTTTCTGTCCTGCGCGGCACCTTGGAGGTACTGATCCGTAAGCCCAGGACTTCTGAGGAATATGTGGGGAAAATCAAAACAGCGCTTACCAGTATTGACCGGATGTCTGCTACCATCGACCAATTATTGGATTTGGCAAGAGAGGTAAAAGGTAAAAATCTTGTGAAAGAGGAACTGGAACTGATTACTTTTTTGGAGGAAATAGTAGATCAGTTGGCAAAGGATTTACAGCGGAAAATCAGCTTTCGATGTGAGTCAGGTGTACCGATTTTCGTCAGGGCAAATGAAAAATCGCTTCAGTTGATCCTTGGCAATCTGATTCAAAATGCTGTGAAATACTCCAGTGCCGACACTGAAATTTTGGTAAAAACCGGAGAGGACAATATGCTGCCCTACATTGAGATTTGCGACGAGGGTTCTGGAATTTCACCTGAATATCTTGAAAAGATTTTCGATCCGTTCTTTAGGGAAAAAGATGCCATTGACCGCCTTATTCCGGGCACAGGTCTGGGTTTGGCCATTGTTAAAAAGCTGGCACAGGAATCTGAAATCAAGATTTCCGTCTCCAGCGAAAAAGGCTCGGGAAGCACCTTTAGACTGGATTTTCCCATTTCTTAAGCAAATCTTAAGAATCGCCTAAGGTTAAACTAAGGTTCAAATAGGATCTTCGTTGGAAATTTTGGCCGGTTCATGCTAGATCGTATTATTCATTGGAGTATTGGGCATAAGCTCATCATTTTCATTTTTATAGCCATTTGGCTGGGATTCGGGATTTTCGCCCTTACCAATTTGCCTATCGGGGCTGTCCCTGATGTCACCAACAATCAGGTGCAGGTCATCACCACTTCTCGAAATCTCGCCACCGAAGACGTAGAAAAATACCTGACCTATCCTGTCGAGCTTGAGATGGCCAACCTGCCGGGAGTGAAGGAAATCCGTTCGGTTTCCAAATTCGGACTTTCGGTGGTGACCATTGTCTTTGAGGAAGATATGGGGACGTATCTGCCCCGGCAACTGATTTCTGAGCGCCTGATTATGGCTCAGGAACGAATTCCTCAAGGTTTTGGGACTCCTTTTATGGGGCCTATTTCCACGGGTTTGGGAGAAATCTTCCAATATGTTATAGATGTCAAGCCTGGCTATGAGGACAAATATTCCATCACAGACCTGCGAACTATCCAGGATTGGGTGGTCCGTAGGCAATTGGCTGGAATACCAGGTGTAGTGGAAATCAACACTTGGGGTGGCTTTCTGAAGCAATATGAGGTTGCCATCAATCCCGATCAACTGATGGGAATGAATATCAATCTGGCTACAGTGTATGATGCGTTGGGAAAAAACAACTCCATCACCGGTGGAAGCTATATTGAAAAGACCAACGAAAGCTTTTTTATCCGCGGGGAAGGGCTGGTGTCCAGTCTTGAAGATATCGGGAATATTGTGGTGGAGGTGAGAAACGGTTCACCGGTTTACATCAGAGACATAGCCGAAGTCCGCTTTGGACATGCCAACAGGTTTGGAGCGATCACTGCAAATGGGGAGGGAGAAAAAGTCCTCGGACAAGTCATGATGCTCAAAGGTGCAGATGGGAAAGGGACGATCGACCGGGTAAAGCAGAGAATTGAAGAAATGCAGAACACCCTGCCCGAAGGTATCGTAATCAACGGTTTTTTAGATAGATCAGAATTGATCGCCAGGACTACTTTCACCATAGCCGAAAACCTCATTTTGGGTTGTCTGATAGTGGTATTTGTGGTGGTGTTGCTTTTGGGGAATTTTCGGTCTGGCTTGGTCGTGGCATCCGTGATTCCATTGAGTTTGCTCTTTGCGCTTGCGATGATGTACATCTTTGGAGTCGATGCCAATCTGATGAGTTTGGGAGCTATCGACTTCGGGATAATCATTGACGGAGCAGTGATCATTGTTGAGTATATAGCCTTCAGATTTACCAAATCTTCGGCTCTTTTTGCCGGACTTTCCCGCAGGGAAAAGCAGGATGAAAAGGACAAGATTGCCTTTACCGGAGCGTCCAAAATGATGCATTCCGCAATTTTTGGTCAGATCATCATCATTATTGTGTTTATCCCGATTCTTTCGCTTTCCGGTGTGGAGGGAAAAATGTTCCGCCCGATGGCCGAAGTATTCAGCTTTGCGCTGATCGGCGCGATGATTTTGGGACTGACCTATGTGCCTGTGATTTCTTCACTTTTCCTGAAATCTGAAGCTCCCGGCCCAAAAAACGTATCCGTTCTTCTGATCAATTTTCTGAACAAAATCTACGAGCCAGCCATCAATTGGGCTTTGAAGCATTCCAAGGTTGTTCTTGGCGGAGCAGCTGCGATTCTTGTGGGTACCTTTTTACTTTTTTCTACCATGGGATCTGAGTTTGTACCGACTTTGGATGAAGGAGACTTTGTGATTCAGCCGGTATTGAAGACAGGGACGACCCTTTCCAATACCGTGGAAACCATTACCAAAATGGAGAAAATTCTTTTGGAATTCCCCGAAGTCAATCAGGTGGTGACCCGAATCGGTGCAGCCGAAATCCCCACCGACCCGATGTCCATGGAAGAAAGTGACGTGATTGTGACTTTGCATCCACCTTCAGAATGGACTACCGTGGAGACCAAAGACGAACTTGCCGAAGAATTCAAAAAAGCCTTGGAGGCGATTCCGGGTTTGGATTATGAGTTTACACAGCCCATCGAAATGCGATTCAACGAGCTGATTACAGGAGTGAGGGCGGATTTGGCGATCAA
>DATIAI010000670.1:0-5205 GCA_035458065.1 Algoriphagus sp.
CGACCGACATAGCCAATCTGGATTTATCATCTTCAAGGGACAAAAGTTGCACAGCGATGAAATTGTAATGCAGGCTCAGGTCTATTTGGAAAACAACGTTCAAGAAAAAATATCCATAGAAAATTTATCGTCCAGATTTGCGCTGGGCAGGCGAAATTTCGACAGGAGGTTCATCAAGGCAACAGGTAATACTCCGGTAGAATATATGCAAAGAGTAAAGATTGAAGCGGCCAAAAAGGAATTTGAAACCACACGAAAAACGATTAACGAAGTAATGTATCAAGTGGGCTATTCAGATGTAAAAGCCTTCCGGGAAGTGTTTAGAAAAATAACAGGTATGTCCCCGTTGGAATACCGAAGCAAATACAATAAAGAAGCGATGGTATAAAATCTACAAACCAATCTTTTTTCAATGCTCACTCATGAACAAAATACCCAAAGTCCGCAAAAGTTCTGGTGAGCCACCAAAGGCTATTATTGAAGTATTTCTTATTGGTTCTTCCAGCTTGGGATTGAAGAGGAACCCTGATACTTCCGTCGGCATTGCGGGCAGCTTTGTGTAAGTTGTTTTCCGGTACCACCGCACAAATATGCCCGGATGAATTCTCATTTACATTTCTGGCTGAGATAATGCACACCTTTCCTTTATTGGCTTCTGCCTGCAACTCATTCAGATCAAAAACCCTTCTCCACCCAAAATCGTCTCCCCACTCCAAAAACCAACGCAGAAGATTATTGGCATTTATTTCATTTACCGTTTGCCCATATTGGATGGGTACAGGATTTCGACGATTCAGTTCGATCAGCGCCTTGCTGGTCCACCAGACACGCGGGATATATGTCCCGTTGAGGTAACAATAATCGTGAGCATAGATATTACAATAGGTGCTGGTGGTGTTGGGAGAATATCGTTCGCTTTGCTCGACATCTATCCATTCGATGATGCGATGGATAGAGGCACAAGCAGCCGCCTCTGAACTCTTGTCACGTGAGGGGCGATTTGGTTCCCCAAGAGGATAAGCCCGGCCGGAAGCCAGTTTTCTGGTCACATTGGCCCTGTTTTCCTGCAAATGAACCGCGGTGACCAAACTCGCAATGCCTGCGGCTGGACTTGTGGTCGGATTTGAAGAGGTGGTTGAAGCAGGATTTACTCCAGAAGATATTGGCTCCAAAAAGCGACTTGCAACAAAACCTGTAGCAGCCGAATTACCCGAGTTGAGGGTTTTCACTTTCCACCAATCCGGTTCGGAATCAGCTATTTTTTCGACAAGTTGACCATTGGAAAGTACCGCAATAATGTTTCGGTTGGTCTGAGAATCCGGAGTGCTTCTTAATCGAAGCTGATTGGCTGTTACCTTGTATTTTGACATACCACTTTGTTTTTAAAAAAAGTAGTTGAATGTACCATTTTTGCCTAAAAATCAGCTTCATAGCAATGACCTTTCTTTTTTGCAAAAATCAATTGCTGGAGAATTGAAATGAGATCCTATTCTTCATTTCAAAAAATTCACTTGCCAAAAATCTGCTCTTCTAACTGAGAAGTCGCTTTTGAAATTTATCATTCCTTGGGAGTAAGGACAAAAAGGTTGAATTCACCTGAAATGAGGATTTTACTCAACGACCAAATCTGTAGAATTCTGCGAGTCTATGGTCCTTTCCCTTTAGCATGTCCGGGATCATTTCCATTCCCTGAACCGAAAATGTGATTCCATTTCCTCCAAAACCTAGAACAAAAAAGGTGTTTTCGTATTCCGGACTCTTTCCGATATAGGGAAGTCCGTCTTTGGTAGTGCCGAAAGTTCCTCCCCAGCTGAAATCCTCAATAAATTCGATTCCGGGCATAATCTTCTCAAGCTTTTTGATCAGTTTTTTTGCTTTTCCCTCCTTGATTCTCTGTTGGAACAGCTGGAAGTTGAATGATGAATCTTCTCCACCGACCAGGAATCGTCCATCGTCAGTGGTTCGCATATACAAGTAAGGCTCGCCAGTGTCCCAAATCAGGGTGTTTTTTATTGAGCTATTCAGATTGATTCCCTGCTCGCTTACTGTGGCATAAGTATAAAAGAGATCTGCAACCTTTTCCTTGAGCAACTTGGTACTTTCAAACCCGGTACAGCAGATGATTTTTTTAGCATAAACGGTCTGCCCGGTTTTAATCAAAACTTTCGGCTCAATTCCCGAAGTATCTATTTGGGTGATTTCTGTTTGGTCAAATACCTTCATTCCTCTCTTCACATTGAGTTGAATGAGCTCATGCGCCAGCTTGTATGCATCCACACTTGCTGCTACTTCAGACAGGATCGCACCGTGACAGTTCAATCCGTACTTGCCCTTCACCTCGGCAGCATTCAGCCATTTCACTCCCAAATGATACTTATCCCGGATTTCAAATTCCTCGCGCAACCCATGGGAAGCTTCCTTACTATGAGCCAAATAAAGACTTTCTTTCATATGAAATCCACAGTCAATTTGATTCTCCTTGACCAGCTTTTCCAATTCCAAAATAGCTTCGATTCCTGAGCTGTAGCAAAGCGCGGCCTCTTTTTCACCGATCATTTCACTTAGACGGTGCATAGGAACGTCGATTTCATATTGGAGCATACTGGTCGTGGCCGAACTGCTACCCATGGCGATGTCCCTTCGATCGATCAGTGTCACCTCATATCCTGCTTCCATCAAGGAATGGCTGATAAGAGCACCTGTAATTCCCCCACCGATCACCAAGATTTCTGTTTTCAAGTCAGTCTGAAGAGAAGGATAGCTGTAAAGGATGCCGTTTTTCACCAGCCAAAATGATTCGAAAGTTCTTAATCGCATGAAGTAGAAATTAAAAGGGAAAGTGCCAATTGTAGTAATTCAATTTAAAAGATTTCGTCGCCACTTTTTTTAGATAAAAGCTTGTCAAAGAATTATCAGCTTGTTTTAAAGATTGATTGATTTGCGAAAAAGTACATAAGAGGAAAAATATCTTTTTTCGGATTCCCTTCAAAAGACATTCCCAATAAGAACAGACAAAACTCTCAAGGATCTGCATATTAGCCAAAATGATTGGCTGAGGCGAGTTTTGGTCCATAAGGTTGAGTAATAGATTCAAATAGGCAAAAGAAATTTCTCCAAAGGGCGAGGTAAATAAGGCTTTTGATTTAAATAACATTTCTAAAATCAAACTCAGTCATAAACTCAGGCTATTTCAAAAATTTTTGCTGTCTGCATTTTGTGGAATTAAATGATCAGAATGGGGATTTTCTTGGGTCTTTTTAAGAATTCTTACCCAGGATCCGGCTATTCACCATAAGAAAAGTTCTTTCCCTTTATTTAAAAATTCAATCCTGGGTATGAGTTAATCATAGCTGCAAAGTCCAAACCAGGGCTATTTAATTCTTTAAAATCAAATACTTATTGAAATATCAGGTGCGCCACCCTCCTTAAAGCCCAGTGCAATATGATTGACTCACGATTTGGCAAGATTTTGAGATACTGTTAGTCAGTTTTACCTAACAACTGACTCACTATGAACACTAAAGCTTTTTTCTATCCAATCCTGATGTTACTTTTCCTTGCTGCTTGCAGTGAAAAGGATACAACAAAAGAGAGCATTGAAGCTCAGAACGAAATGAGCGGGGAACACCATGCAAAAGATACCAACATGGTCAAAAGAGACGGGACTTTACTCGAAGGAGCGATGGATAAAATCGATTCGATCCCACTTCCTATGTCCGTAATCAGCACCATCGAAAAAGATGCGTCCATATCCACCGGAGCTATCGTCACGACCAGAAAATTCACTGAAGGCAACACTACCTATTACGAAGTGAAGTTTTCGACAGAAAACAACCAAACAAAAACCGTGGTCTATGATGAAAACGGAAAGGTGAAAGCAGATAGTTAACTTATTCCAGTGATTGAAATTACTATCAGGGACCTACCGTGATTCTTTGGTTTCGCAGGTCTGTGGTAGCTGATTCCCCACTATAGCTGATAAAAACCTAGAAATTATCTCATCTGTAGTGGGGATATTTATACCCTTGCGGCCCAAAAGATGTCCCTACAACTTTAACAGGTAAATCAGATTATGGAAAAAGAGCAGCCTTTTGAACTTTTTGATTTGACTCGATTGCTTATCGGAGATCAACTACCCTATGCATTTTTGCTGGAAGTATTGCTCCGCGCGGCGGTGATGTTTATTGTTACTCTATTGGTTCTGCGATTGTCAGGAAAGAGAGGAATAAAGCAACTCTCGATCTTTGAGCTTGCCATTTTGATCTCCTTGGGGTCTGCTGCAGGTGATCCGATGTTTTACCATGACGTGGGTCTACTACAGGCGATTACTGTTTTGGTTGTCGTGATTAGCCTGTACAAGCTAATGACATACCTCACGGGAAAATTTGAGAAAATTGAGGAGTTTGTTGAGGGGAAACCAATTAAGCTGATAGACAATGGAAAGATTATTTATCAAGTTTTTAAGCGAGAGGATTTGGCCTATGACGAATTATTTTCGCAGCTCCGGCAGCACAGCGTATCGCATCTAGGTCAGGTAAAATGTGCCTATATGGAGGCCTCAGGTGACCTTAGCATCTTCTATTTTCCGGATGAAGAGGTCATTCCAGGCTTACCGATCTTGCCAGATATTTATGATTCCCCAGTTAGTGAATTTCAATCCGGCAAAGTTTACGCTTGCAAGCACTGCGGAAATATCGAAAAGCTCGAGAAAGCAGAAATTTGTCGGATTTGTGAAAAAAATGAATGGCTACCCACAGACCAATCTAGTCGATTGAAATAGTTGCCGGAGCTTTTTTTCAAAGAAAAAGACCTCATTTAAAGCAAATTTAACTCTGCAATCAAATACCCTTTTTGGTACTGCCTGACTGCAATTTTCCCCCACTCCTCAGGATAAGGTAACCGCCTGCTATTCCAAGCGCTAATCTCAGCGCTAGGTTGTTTTTTGTTAAAGCCAATATCATCACATAAGAACCTGCCACTAAGGAGGTAAATCCTTCTGCATAATGGGAAACGTGCTTCACTTCATGCAAAACATTAGATCTGTTATTTTTCATGGCTTCTTTGATAATTATTTATAAAGTACGACCCTAAGGCATTATTAGGCGAACTCAGCCCACTGACTCTAATTTAACTGAACCGATTATTCGGCGACTGATTATTGAGGGAAGGCTGCCCACCGAAACGAATACCAATGTTCCATTGATC
>DATIAI010000671.1:0-2809 GCA_035458065.1 Algoriphagus sp.
AGTAAGTTGATTCAGGCTATCCCGCTGCTGAGGGGTCATTTGAGCAAAACAGATCTGCGAAATAAGCCATACGGAAAAAAAGAGGGAAGTCCGTTTGATCATCGGTTTTAGATTTAAAGTCCTAAAAGCTAGGACATTTTAGGAAATAAACCGGATCCGACCGACGGATGCTAACAATATCCCATTTAGGGAATCCCTTTGGAGGAAATTGTACTGTTATATTTGCGGAGCTGGCTGAGGCAAAGTTGACGGCCGAAAATTCTTCACCACTGGCCAACCGTTTTTCCAAATCAATGGATCCAAAAATAACGCTCTTCGGTTAGTTCCGTTCGCAAGTTTGGGTTTGCTTAGCTCCATGCCATGATAAAGTATCCAGTCTTGTCCAGCTGAGTCGGTTATTATTTCAGCATTATGACCAGGTCCAGCGATTCCCGTTTCTCCGGAATTACCCTGAAGTACGAGTTCACCGGATTTGCCATCCATCAGATCATTTCCTTTTGAATCCAAATAGGGTCCCATTAAAGAATCTGATCTACCAGCGAGAATTCGATACGTGCTTTTTTCTCCTTCACAACAAGTACCTGCTGACGCAAAAAGGTAATAATATCCGTTCCGAAAATGGATATACACCGCTTCCAGATGATTGCCGGCAATTTGCGTTTTGGGACCTTTCGGCTTTCTTCCCTCCTCATCCAATTCCGTGATAAAAAGCCCGTGAAAGCTCCCCCATATCAAATATTTTTTGCCATCCTCTTCCCAATAAAATGGATCAATGGAATTGGCTACTGCTATTTCTTTCGAATCAAAAACAGGCCCGAGATCCTCAAACGGGCCTTCGGGAAAATCAGAGATCGCAACACCGATTCCCGGATTGGGATCGCCCCAAGTTGAAAAAGAATAAAACATCACAAATCGACCATCGATTTCAGTCACGTCCGGGGCCCAGATTCCCCCTTTTGATTTCCAGCCCGGCTTTTGATCAAAAGCATCTCTCACGACCTCCCAATTGATCAAATCTTTGGATCGAATTACCGGCACAAGATGGTATCCGCCTTCCTCACCCCAATTGTCCTCCGTACCATAAGCATAAAAGTATTCGCCATGCTTAATGACAGTCGGATCCGCCAAAACAGGCTCAAAAACTGGGTTTTGAAATAATGTGGTATCCTTCCTTGGTGCTTCAAAAAAAGAGTTTTGAAATATCAACGGCTTATCAAAATCCGCAAAAAATGAAAGCAAATAGATCCAGAAGAACTGCATAGTTTGTATTTAGAATTGAATAAAACTGGCCAAGAAAAGTGATTTAAAGGAGATCAACGATCAGAATTTTCATCAAAATCATTCCTTCAGAATTTAGTGAATTCTACATTGCCCCTAAGATTGTTTAAATTTTGAAATCAAATTCATACTTAGCCCATGAAATCGAGATGAAGAAGACATCATACAAGGAGATGAATATTCATCATGTGAGATTCTCCCGAAACAGGTTCGGGACAGGCTATCTGACCATTGAAATTCAAATTATATACACATGAAATGTTACTCATTTTTCCTGCTTTTGCTTTTGAGTCTGATTTGGACCAATCCAACTTTTTCGCAGCAAAAAATTCTGGAATCTGCTCTAATTCAAGCCGAATCCAATGGGTTTTCCGGAGTGGTTTTGGTTGCGGAGGATGGAAAAATCCTCATGGAAAAAGCAATCGGCAAGCGATCCTTTGAACAGGGAATTCCCCTTTTACCATCTGACATTTTTGAATTGGCCTCGGTCTCCAAGCAATTTACGGCTATGGTCGTGATGATTTGCAAGGAAAAGAAGATGCTTTCCTTTGATGATCCGGTGGAAAAGTACCTGGACATTCCCTACAAAGAAATTACCATTCGACACTTATTAACCCATACCAGCGGTTTGCCAGATTACCAAGCTATTATGGATGAACATTGGGACAAAAGCAAAGTGGCCGGCAATACAGAAATACTGGAGTACCTCAATCGGTATGCTCCTCCTAAAAACTTCGAACCGGGGGAACAGTACGAATACAGCAACACGGGCTATGTACTTTTGGCAAGCATCGCAGAAAAGGCAAGCAAAAAGGATTTTATCGAATTGTCCAGAGAGTGGATTTTCAAACCATTGGGAATGAAAAATACAGATATCAGAACATTGGAAGAAAAGGCAACTGTTTCCAATTTTGCTGCAGGTCATCTCTTGGACAGCACTGGAAATTATGTGAATGCCAATAAATTCCACTCCTCTGACTACACGGTTTGGCTTGGAAACCGCAAAGGTCCGGGTAGGGTCAGCAGTACGGCACAGGATCTTTTCAAATGGGATCAGGCTCTATACTCCGGCAAGCTTGTTTCCGAAAAAACACTTGAGGAGGCGTTTTCTCCAGCAAAATTGAATGATGGCACAAGAAGCTACTATGGATTTGGCTGGGAGGTCGAACCCAAAAGTCCTTTCGGCAAAATGGTGATGCATACCGGAGATAATCCGGGATACAAAACGATCATAGTACGGTTTATTGAAGAAAACAAAACGGTCATAATCCTGAACAATAATTCTCATCCAGATCAAATACGACTGGTGGAAGCGGCAACGCTTTCATTGAGGAAATGGTGAGGGGGAGGATGGAAAGTGGAAGCTGGGAAGTTCGGATTTCGGATGTAAGAAAAATGGGTGATAATCAGGTCAAATTTTCGATCGAGGAAATAGCGGTTTGTAGCCTTTTTTCCTGATCACCGGAGACAATCAAAAAAGGAAAACCGCTTTCTTCGGCTAATTGAAGATACTTTTTGAAAAAATACCGGC
>DATIAI010000672.1:0-20170 GCA_035458065.1 Algoriphagus sp.
GCATCATCAATGCGTCAGTAGGTGTCTGGGCATAGGTTAATTGTACCATTCCCAGGCCTGCAAGCAGCAAGCCCAGGAACTTTGATTTCAAGTTCATAGGAATTGATAGTGTGATTAGGTAGATGATTCTTCCCGGTCGACAAATCTCCTTTTGGGATAAAATACCAAAAGGAACTTATGTGCAGGCTGATACGAATTCAGTTTCACTTGAAGAAAATGGTAAACCATCTCCAGTCAAGAACAGGAATTCAAAAAAGAAATCAGGAAAGCTGTGGAGGGGGCGAGTCTAAGGTGAAATAAGGACTCATGTAAGGTGAAAAAATAAACCCAATCTTATCTTTAATGGCGTCTTGTGCTACAAATCCTAAATGAAATACTTCCGCCTCCAGGTAATCTTTCACAAACAGTTTAAGCTGAGATTTACCGTTTTGGTCTTGGGGAAGCTCGTCTTCAGTCAAGGATGATATCCAGCTTTTAACCATGGTTTCCAGGGCTTTTCGGGCAGTATCTGGTACGTACACAATTTGCAGGGTATCGTTCTGATAGCGTTGTTTTATAGCCCGGAAGTATTTACCCTCTTTTTCAAATCTTGTATTGGTAGGCTGAAATTCTTCCTGGTTGGACATGTAAGGTGCTGCGAGAGGAATCTCCATCAAGCGTTCCTCCAAAGACCCAATTTGTTCGCCGTAGATTTTATCCTTCCAGTTATTTTCCATGGTGTACTGGTAAGAATAATAAAATCCATAGTAGCCAAAGTGGTAAATGGCGAAGCAAAGTAAAAGTGCTATGGCTACAGCTTTTCTCAAAGGGAAACAGGATTGAATTCGAAAAATAGAAAAAATTCCATTCTCTAATCCAATTAATTGATGTTTCTATAAAACAAAATTTATTATTCTTTATTCTGATTGTTTTTCAAAACATTATACCGCAATTTCTTTAGCCCCTTCCAAAATCAACCATAGAAGGATTGTAATCAAAAATGCCTTACCATAAAAATCCAAGACTTTGCGACGGTTAAACCGATCTAAGAACCATAAAACAACTACGGGGCGATACATGCCAATTAGAATACTAAGGAGAAAAAAAGAACATAGAATTAACAGAAAGGCCTGAATAGCTGCTAGCATGGTCTAAAAATAAAAAGGAACGACTAAAGCCGTTCCTTTTTTATCATGAATCCTTCAAAGGATTATTTTTTACGCTTGATCTCTTTCATCTCGTAACCTTCAATTGTATCATCGACTTCGATGTTGTTGAAGTTTTTGATGGAGATACCACATTCATATCCCGCTTTCACTTCAGAGACATCGTCTTTGAATCGCTTCAATTGATCGATCTCACCTTCGTGGATTACGATACCACCTCTGATTACTCGGATTTTGTTCTTTCTGGTGATAAAACCATCCGTCACATACGAACCGGCAACTGTACCGATTTTAGTGATTTTGAAGATTTCTCTGACGATAATATTACCAGTGATGATTTCTTCAAATTCTGGCTCCAGCATACCCTCGATCGCATCTTTGATCTGATTGATTGCATCGTAAATGATGGAGTAATGACGGATTTCGATTTCTTCCTGCTCGGCAAGTTTCTTCGCATTGGAGGAAGGTCTTACCTGGAAGCCCAAGATAATCGCATCAGAAGCCGATGCCAACAACACATCCGATTCAGAAATCTGACCCACCCCTTTATGGATGATGGATACTTTGACTTCGTCTTTGGAAAGTTTCAACAAGGAATCGGAAAGTGCTTCCACTGATCCATCCACGTCACCTTTGATGATGATGTTGAGTTCTTTGAAGCTACCGATAGCCAAACGACGACCGATTTCATCCAAGGTAATATGTTTCTTGGTACGTAAGCTTTGCTCACGTTGGATCTGCTCTCTTGAGTTGGCTATTTCTCTTGCTTCACGCTCGGTGTCGTAAACCTTGATCGTATCACCAGCCTGAGGAGCACCGCCAAGTCCCAACACCTGAACAGGTGTGGACGGTCCTGCTTCCTTCAGCTTTTTGCCCGTGTGATCAAACATTGCTTTAACACGGCCATAGTGCTGACCAGCCAACATGATATCTCCGATTCGAAGTGTACCGGACTGGACCATGATTGTGGAAACATATCCACGCCCTTTGTCCAGTGATGCTTCTACCACGGTACCAACTGCATTCTTGTTAGGATTTGCTTTCAATTCCAGAATCTCTGCTTCAAGCAATACTTTCTCAAGTAGCTCATCGATACCCTGACCTGTTTTGGCCGATATATCCTGAGATTGATATTTACCACCCCACTCTTCAATAAGGAGGTTCATGTTTGCTAACTCTTCCTTGATTTTAGCCGGATTTGCGTTTGGCTTATCCACTTTGTTGATAGCAAAAATCATCGGAACACCTGCAACCTGAGCGTGATTAATCGCTTCCTTGGTTTGAGGCATGATACTGTCGTCAGCAGCAATCACAATGATCGCAATATCTGTAATCTTGGCACCTCTGGCACGCATCGCAGTAAACGCTTCGTGACCCGGGGTATCCAGGAAGGCAATTTTATTTCCTGTTTTGGTCGTCACATCATATGCTCCGATGTGTTGGGTAATTCCACCTGCTTCAGCGGCTGTCACTTTGGACATTCTGATGTAATCCAGCAAGGAAGTTTTACCATGATCGACGTGACCCATAATGGTAACGATCGGTGCTCTCTCGATCAAATCCTCTGCTTCATCGGCAACATCCTCTACCATTTCATCTTCAATAGATTTGGTAAATTCCACATCATATCCGAATTCATCCGCAATGATGGTGATGGCTTCTGCATCCAGTCTCTGGTTGATCGAAACGAACATACCCAAAGACATACAGGTAGAGATAATCTGATTAACTGATACATCCAAAAGGGCTGCAAGGTCATTGGCTGAGATAAACTCAGTCACTTTTAATACTTTGGACTCTTCGCCCTCTACTTCAGTATCACGATCTCTTTCAGCGCGTTTGTCTCTACGGGTTTTTGTCTTTCCTCCGCCAGGTTTTGATCCCTGAAGTCGAGCCAAAGTCTGCTTGATCTGATCCTGAATTTCTTTTGGAGTTGGTTCGGCTTTTTGAACTCGCTGTGGAGGCTGGTTACCGCCACTTCTTTGTTGATTGCCGCCCGGTCTTTGTCCGGCAGGTCTAGGAGCACCTCTTTGGTCTTGAGGAGGTCTATTGCCGGCAGCTTGTCCACCTTGACCGCCTTGGCCACCCTGATTTGGGGTTCCTGGCTTATCAATTCTTTTTCGGGGACGCTTTTTATCTCGGTTACGCTCATCCGAAGAAGCTACAGGGCCGCTCTTTTTCTTAGCTCGGTCTACAGGCAGCTCTATCTTTCCAAGAACGGTGAGTCCTTTGAGAGAATCCGCTTTTGCAGCGATGACCTGATCCTGAACCGGTTCTTCTTTTACCGGCTGTATAGCTGGTTTTGGAGCTTCAGGTACAGGGGTGGGTGCAGGTTTTGGAGCCTGGGTTGGAGCTTGAGGCGGTTTCTGCGCTTGCTGAACAGGCTTATTTTGCTGGTTAGGATTTGGTCTCCTTGGTTCCTGTGGCCTTTCATTCCTCTGAGAACCATGTTGTTGACCTTGACCCGGTCTTTGTCCCTGATTTGGCTTTTGCCCTTGGTTAGGATTCTGAGCCGGTTTTTTCGCCAGATCAATTTTGCCGAGAATTTTGATGCCTTCCAATTTGGGGGCTTCAGGGGTAACTTTCTCAGGTTCAGGTTCCGGAGTCGGTGTTGGTGCTGGAGTAGGAATCGGTGCTGGAGCAGGTGTAGGTGCTGGAGCTTGTGCGGCAGGTTTTGGTTCTTCCTTATGAACCGGTGCAGGAGCCGGTTCAGGGGCTTTTTCCTGCTTTGGTAATTCAGGTTCGAGCGATATAGGCTCGTGACGCTTCCCTATTGAAAGGTGGGAAGCTTCCTCTTTTTCAAGGGCAGAGGATTTGAACTCCTTCTCCAACATAGCCACTTGTTCCATGGTTATTTTGGAATTAGGATTGTTCTCTACCTCAAAGCCCTTTTTAGCCATTGACTCAACGATGGTTGCCGTACCCACGTTGAGCTTTCTGGCTATTTGGCCTAAACGCATCATTTTCTCTTCTGACATAAGCAAAAACCTCTTTCGAAATCTTAAGTAAAATTAGGGTATTCTAAGGGGGAAGTCCCCCTTTTTATTGTTCAAATTCTTGTCTGAGGATTCTAAAAATCTCATCGACTGTTTCTTCCTCCAATTCAGTACGTCGAGTCAGGTCTTCCTTGGTCAATGCCAACACACTCTTGGCAGTATCCAAACCTGTCTTTTTCAATTCCTCGATGATCCAGGCATCAATTTCGTCTACAAATTCATTCAGATCTACATCTTCGTCATCGTATTCGTTCAATTCACGGAATACATCGATTTCATATCCTACCAATCGGCTTGCCAACTTGATGTTGTACCCGCCTTTTCCGATAGCAAGTGAAACTTGGTCTGGCTTCAGGAAAACAGAAATTCTCTTTCTTTCCTGATCCACTGTGATCGAAGACACTTTAGCAGGGCTAAGTGCACGGGTCACATACAAGTCCAGATTTTCGGTGTAGTTGATCACGTCAATATTTTCATTCTGCAATTCACGGACCACAGCGTGAATTCGGGAACCTTTCATGCCCACACATGCTCCTACCGGATCAATGCGATCATCGTATGATTCTACCGCAACTTTGGCTCTTTCTCCCGGTTCACGGACGATTTTCACGATGGTGATCAATCCGTCGTAAACTTCAGGGACTTCATTTTCAAAGAGCCTTTCCAGGAATACCGGGGACGTTCTGGACAAAATGATCTTTGGATTGCCATTGATCATATCTACCCGATGGACGATCGCCTTCACAGTGTCACCTTTTCTGAATCGGTCTTTAGGAATCTGCTCACCTTTTGGGAGAATCAGTTCATTTCCTTCACCATCGATCATCAGAATCTCACGACCCAAAATCTGGTAAACCTCAGCAGAGATGATTTCTCCTACCTGCTCCTCATACTTATTATAAAGGATGTCTTTTTCAAGGTCCTTGATTCGCTGGATCAAAGTCTGACGGGCCATCTGAACGGCACGGCGACCAAACTCTTCCAGTTCAATTTTTTCATAAACTTCTTCCCCGATTTCAAAATCGGGTTCAATTTTTCTAGCCTCAGTGAAACTGATTTTGTCAAAATCCCAAATGTCCTCAGAGTTGTCGTCGACAATTTCACGAATTCGGAAAATCTCCAGGTCACCTTTATCAGCATTGATCGTGACATCAAAGTTTTCGTCAGTCTCAAACTTTTTACGGATCATCGCTCTGAACACGTCTTCCAGAATACGGATCATGGTAGGTCGATCCACATTTTTAGATCTCGCAAACTCTGCGAAAGATTCTATTAAGATTTTGGCATCCATTTGAGTTATTTAAAAGATACTTGTACGATAGATTTCTTGATTTCAGCGAAAGGGACAAGAAGCTCCTCTTCCGTGGCTTTTTTCCCTTTTTCCTTCTTCTTCACCAGTAACTTTACCTTTTCCAAATCCATCTCGAGTAATTTACCCAAGACATCAGTCCCGGAGGTCAGGGTCAATTTCAGCTCTCGTCCGATATTTTTCTGATATTGCCTCCTACTGCTGAGCGGAAAGTCAAGTCCGGGAGAAGAAACTTCAAGCACATAGGCTTCACCGATCATTTCTTTGGCTTCCAACTCTTCAGACACCGCACGGCTTACTTTGGCACAAGTTTGTATGGTGATTCCCTGATCTGCATCAATAAGAATCAACACACGGGTTTTCCCCGCATTTTCTTCCAACTTTACCTCCACCACAAAGTGGGAATCATCCGGAAGATGCTTTTCCACCAACTCTTCGATAGCTTGTCTCAGTTCAGTCATACGTTTGAATAATGAAAGAGGGGACTTGTTGTCCCCTCCAGAAACTTTCGAATACGGTGCAAAAGTAATATAAAGAATTCCGAAATGCAAAATGGGACGCCCTATTACACTTGAATAGAATTATTTATTGAAAAAAGTCCAGATTTCCTTTGGAATAGGCTGGAGAGTAATTCATTTACACTCAGGAAACAAAAAAATCTTCTTTATCTGAGTTTTGTCGATATAAGATAATAATTTTGCCGACCCGCGTTTAAAAACGGTACTCAGGTACTACCTTAAACAACAAACTCCAGTAAAAAGCCAATCAATCAGTATAAAATGGGATTATTTGATTTTTTCTCTAGTGATATAGCCATCGATTTGGGCACAGCAAACACCCTGATCATTCACAAAGATAAAATTGTGGTGGATGAGCCATCCATCATTGCTATCGATAAAACAACCAACCGCGTGCTTGCCGTGGGCCGAGAGGCTATGAACATGCACGAAAAAACTCACGAGAACATCAAAACCATCCGTCCCCTCAAAGACGGTGTGATTGCTGACTTCTATGCTGCAGAGCAAATGATTCGTGGGTTGATCAAAATGATCCCCGGTCAGAAAAAGGGCATGTTCCCTCAATCCCACCGAATGGTGATCTGTATTCCCTCCGGTATTACCGAAGTGGAAAAAAGAGCGGTTCGTGACTCCGCTGAACATGCCGGTGCAAAAGAAGTGTACATGATCTACGAACCCATTGCAGCTGCAATAGGTATCGGTATCGACATCGAAAAGCCAATGGGTTCTATGATCGTAGATATCGGAGGTGGTACCACTGAGATTGCTTTGATCGCTTTGTCAGGTATAGTTGCGGATCAGTCTATCCGGGTTGCCGGTGATACCTTCACCAAGGACATTCTGGATTACATGCGCCGTCAGCACAATTTGCTGATCGGAGAGCGCTCTGCAGAAAAAGTGAAAATCGCAATCGGGTCCGCTCTAACAGAACTGGACGATGCGCCGGATGATTATGAAATCCGTGGTCGGGATTTGATGACCGGGATTCCAAAAGTAATCAAGGTCTCCTATTCGGAAATTGCCTTTGCTCTGGACAAATCGGTTTCAAAAATTGAAGAGGCTGTATTGAAGGCTTTGGAAATTGCACCACCGGAACTTTCTGCTGATATTTATGATAACGGGATTCACCTGACTGGTGGTGGGGCACTTTTGAAAGGTCTTGACAAAAGATTGCATCAAAAAACAAAGCTGCCAATCCATATTGCCGAAGACCCACTTAGAGCTGTGGTAAGAGGTACAGGTACTGCCCTGAAAAATATTCAAAACTTCCGAACCGTCTTGATGACTTAAGTACTGAATGCTACGCATCCTCCAGTTCCTTTACCGAATAAGAGCATTTATCTTATTCGTTTTTCTTGAAGTGGCGGCAGTCTGGATGATTGTCACCAATAATTCTCCACAGGGTGCAGCTTTCTTCAACAGTTCCAATGACCTGATCGGCTCAGTTTTGAAGCAGCAGGCAGATGTGGTTCAATTTTTTTCTTTGGCTGATGCCAATGAAGCTTTGACTACTGAGAATGCCGAAATCCTTGAAAAACTTCTGCTTCTTCAGGTCAAGCCTGACAGCGTGAATTTCACACTGGATTCTGCTTTTGCTGCTACTTATCAGTTTAAGGGAGCACGTGTAATCGGCAACTCGCTGAGGTTTTCACAGAACTATCTGACCTTAAACAAAGGATCCAAAGACGGGATTAAACCCGGTATGGGGATCTTTAATCCTGACGGAATTGTTGGCCGGGTAAAATCAGTCTCTGAAAATTACTCCGTGGCATTTTCCTTGCTGAATACCGGATTGATGGTCTCTTCAAAAATTAAATCCACAGATGTGTTTGGATCAGTGCAATGGGATGGCAAAAGTTCCTCAGAGGCGAGGTTGCTTTTCGTACCCAGGCACGTGAAAACCCAAGAGGGTGACACCGTTGTCACTTCAGGGTTCAACGCCGTATTCCCGGAGGGGATACAAATCGGAGTAATTTCCAAAGTCGCACCTGACGAAAAAGACCCGAATTACCTGAACTTAACTATCAAACTGAGTACTGATTTCAGCAAAGTAAGCTATGTATACTTGGTTGAAAACACCCAATTCAACGAACTCGATTCGCTTTATCGTCAATCTGAGATAAGCAATGAATATTAGAAATCTGATTTCCTACTTACTGCTGATCATTTTCCTGGGAGTGGTTCAGATTTTCTTTCTGAAAAACCTGGCCCTGTTTGGGGTTGCCTTTGTATTTATCTATTTGCTCGGAATTTTGATTTTGCCAATTTCCATCAAAACAGTACCTCTTCTTTTTATTGCATTCGGATTGGGTTTCTTATTGGATGTATTCTACGAAACTATCGGGATGCATACTGCCGCAGCGACTTTTCTTGCGTTTACCAGGTCCCTTTGGCTTAGGGCAATCAGTCCAACCGGCGGGTATGTAGACACCGAGGAGCCGTCCCTTTCAGAGATGGGTTTCGGTTGGTATTTAAGCTATTCATTACCCTTGATTTTTGCCTATTCAGTGGTATTTTTCACCGCTGATCAGTGGGGAACAGGAGGCTTTTTGGGCGTTCTCAACAAAAGCTTTTTTTCCTCTCTTTTCACCTGCCTTTTGGTTATACTTGTGCAACTACTGTTCTTCAAACGCAGAAGGGGAATCTGATGAAAGACCAAAGACCTGTAGTCATTCTCATCTTTATTTTCTTGGTGAGCATAATCCTGCTTACTAAACTCTTCATGATCCAGGTGTTGGACGACAGCTTTATGAAAAGAGCTGAAAGCAATGCCATTCAACGAATTGTTGATCACCCTTACCGTGGATTAGTTTACGATCGAAACGGAAAATTGCTTGTATTCAACAATCCGATTTTTGACGTCATGATCGTGCCCAAAGAGTTCAAAGTAGGTGATACTACCCGCTTTTGCGAACTTTTTAAAATCTCCAAAGAACAATTAATTGAATCATACACCGCTGCGCGGAAATATTCCTCAGTCAAACCTTCTACCCTGATCAAGCAATTTTCCACCAAGGATTTTGCAAGGATCCAGGATTTTTTGGTGGATTATCCAGGACTTTTCATCACTACCCGATCGGTGCGTTCTTATCCGAATTCCACTGCAGCGCATGCTTTGGGATATATCGGAGAGATCAGTGCCGGGCAACTCGAGCGCGATACATTGAAATACTACGCTCAGGGGGATTATGTGGGACTGGCAGGGATGGAGCGTTTTTATGAAAATGAACTTCGTGGCAAAAAGGGAGTCAAATACAAAATGGTCAATGTCCGTGGTGTTGACAAAGGCCCATTCAAAGACGGAGAATATGACACTGCCTCTGTAGCCGGTCGAAATGTCACCTCCACCATTGACATGGATCTCCAACTGTATGGGGAAATGTTGATGGCCGGGAAGACCGGTTCGGTAGTAGCCATCGAGCCACAAACCGGGGAAATACTGGCCATGATCTCCGCTCCTTTCTATGATCCAAATGGATTGACAGGTGCTGACTTTTCTAAAAGCTATCGCAAACTGAATAACGATCCAAGTAAGCCCCTTTTCAACAGGCCCATCATGGCGACTTATCCTCCGGGGTCGATTTTCAAGATCGTACAAAGTTTGATCGGGCTACAGGAAGGGATATTATTTCCGGAAACTACGTTCCCATGCAACAAATCTTTGGTTGCCTGTCACAACCATCCCAACCCGGTAAATCTCTTTGGAGCGATACGGAATTCCTGCAACCCCTATTACCATCAAGCTTTTCGGCAAATTATCAACCGGGAAGTTTCATCCAACACCTTTAAAGACACTGAAATCGGCCTGAACGCCTGGAGAGAAAGTGTTTTGAAATTTGGACTCGGAGGCACGCTGGGAGTAGACATGACCAATGAAAAAGGGGGTTCTATTCCATCCAGTAAGCTTTATGACAGAGTTTACGGAGAAGGTCATTGGAAGTATTCCACGATTTATTCGCTTTCGATCGGTCAGGGAGAAATGCTGGTGACTCCGCTACAGATGGCTAACCTAGCAGCCATTTTTGCAAACAAAGGGTATTACTACACCCCTCACTTGATCAAAGAACTGGACGGAGATCCGACGTTGATCCCTGCAAAATATCAGATCAAGAATGAAGTGGGAATTGATGCCCACCATTTTGACCTGATTCAGGATGCCATGGCTGAAGCACTTTATGGTACTGCAAACAGAGCGGTTATTAAGGATTTGGTGATTGCGGGTAAAACGGGAACAGCTCAAAATCCTCACGGTGAGGATCACTCTGTATTCATCGCTTTTGCTCCAAAGGATAATCCTAAAATTGCTATCGCAGTCTATGTGGAAAATGCCGGCTGGGGAGGTAGGGCTGCTGCAAGCACCGCTTCATTGATGATTGAAAAATACCTTAAAGGGGAGATTACCCGGCCTGCACTTCAGGAATACGTTTTGGCTGGAAACTTTATCAACTGATGCGAGAATCGGATATCAATATCAACCGGGTGGATTGGATCACAGTGTCGATTTATTTCGCGCTGGTCATGATCGGCTGGTTTAATATTTATGCGGCTGTCTACGACGGACAAGCTGAAAAAAGCATTTTTGATTTTTCGATCAACTCAGGAAAACAGTTGGTTTGGATTGGCACCGCTATCATGCTGATTACTATCATTATGGTCGCTGATTCCAGGTTTTTCGAGAATTTGTCCCTCTTTATTTATTTGGCATTTATCATCCTGCTAGTAATCACCCCTTTCGTGGGTAAAGAGGTAAACGGTCAGATACTTTCTATTGGATTCGGTGATTTCCGGATTCAGCCTGGGGAATTTGCAAAATTCGCCACAGGACTTGCTCTGGCAAAGGTCATGGAAAGGCCGACTTTTGACCTTTCCAAAAAGAACTACCAAGTCATCGCATTCGGAGTTTTGCTGATTCCCGTCATCCTGATCCTGCTTCAACCTGACACAGGTACAGCAATGGTTTATTTTGCCATGCTTCTCATGTTTTACAGAGAAGGGTTACCGTCGATTTATTATGTTTTGGGTTTTGGATTTGTAGCTATCGCCCTATTAGGCTTGGGGGTTGAAAACAACCTCTTCCTCGCAGGTGCAATTGTGATTGTGGTTTTGATCTTGATTTTTCTGGGAAAAAGAACCTGGCAACGGATTGTCGCTTTTTCCCTGATTGGATTGGGATTAATTGCCTTTATTTATTCTCTGGACTTTGTGGTTTCCAAGCTCCCGGAGCACCAGCAAAACCGGATCATGGTTTTGTTCAATCCGAATATCGACCCGCTTGGGGTGGGTTGGAACGTAACCCAGTCAAAAATTGCCATCGGATCGGGAGGATTGTTTGGAAAAGGCTATCTGGAAGGAACCCAGACCAAATTTGACTTCGTGCCCGAACAGCACACGGATTTTATTTTTTGCACTTTGGGAGAAGAATTCGGCTGGTTTGGCAGCTTGGTGGTCATCGGCCTATTCGTAGGCTTGCTTTATCGACTGGTCATCATGGCTGAGCGGCAAAAAACGCGTTTTACCAGAATCTACGGCTATTGTGTGATTTCGATTTTGCTATTCCACTTTATGATCAATATCGCAATGACTATCGGATTATTTCCTGTGGTTGGGATTCCCCTACCGTTCTTTAGCTATGGAGGATCTTCTCTTTGGTCTTTTACAGTGTTGCTTTTTATCTTTATTAAAATGGACTCTTCCAGAGCAACACAACTGGGCAGGTTAGGCTAAATGAAAAATGATATAAAAAAAGGAGCGGCCCAGCCGCTCTTTTTTTGTTCCGATTATTCTGAGTATTTCCTATAAACGAGTTGCATAAACTCCCGAACTGCATCTGAGTCAGTTTTCCAGTCTAATTCAGACACGTATCTGGAGTTGATCAAATCAACCGCAGCAGTAAAAGATCCCGCTTCATCGATTGATTTCAAAGCATGGCGGAGCAAATCAGCATTTCCGTCAAACAACTCTTTGGTAAACATAAACCGCTGATTCAGCGCAAGACTTTCTGATAACTCCCCGATAATTCCTTTCATACCGCGATAAGATTCGGATGCGAAATGGGACTTCAGTTTGGCGGCATTCAATTGAGAGCCAGTGCTAATCGAAGCACTATTCACGACAGGGGCAGATTCTACAATGGGTTTTGCTACCACAGGCTCACTGACCACGGGAGAGGACGAATGATAGGAATGATCATTTTCCATATTCTCAAAGAAAGAAGAATCAGTTTCTTTTGTTTTGATTTCCTCCTGTTCCCGGATTGGCGCTACTGGCTCGCTCACTAAATATTGATCCAGATCAAATGCTTTGACATCTCCCAAAGTCGCCAACAAGAGGTTCACTGATTCAAATGAATCCCTCACCGCCTGATAATTGGCAGCGATTGCTCTCAAATAGGAATCCGTGTCATGACCAAAGCCAGTTTTGTCAATCAGGAAAACGACAGCTTTATCATGCCATTTGTAGTATTTTTTGTTTTCTCTCAGGTATTCATTGATTTTTCCCTGAGGAGCTTTGCCGATTTCTTTTTGATAAAATGAAACTGGATCAGTGGCTACTTGGATCGCCTGCGCAACTGCGTTTTTTACCAAAGGTTCCAGGTTGGACCGTTCCACTTTTATCCTGCGGGAAAGCACATTCATAAACTGGGTCAGGGCTTCATGCACCGCAATATCTCTGTAATCGAAGTAGGGGCTGCTTTTTAGCTTGGCAAGTTCCTCTTGCCAAAGCTCAAACAGCCGCTTAATGATAAAAAAATTGACCTGAGTACTGCTGGTAAGCTGGATGATATCCTGACCTGTGATAAATTGCCGGCTGGAGAAATATCGCTCGCAAACCAGCTGGGCATAGTCACGGGAATAATTTTCTAAATAATTGCTGTTAATTTGAACTGTCATGAGTGGGTCTTGTTTTCAAAAACAAACGAACAAATGCCCCGAATAGTCATTCAAAACCTGGGAAATCTTACTATTGATTCGGAACACCCTGATCGTAAAGTTATCGAAATAATTCATGAAAACGGTACGGATTGGATGCATGCCTGTGGGAAAAAAGGCCGATGTACCACTTGCAAAATGATCGTGGTAAGCGGCCAGGAAAACCTAAGCCAAGAGACCGAACCTGAATTGGTTTACAAAAGACAAAACCGGCTCAGAACCAATGAAAGGCTCTGCTGCCAAACCCGGCTATTGAAAGGCGAATTGATCATCCGGGTGGCAGAAATCAACAAATTCCCACATTTAACCTATACTGAGTAGCGATGTTTATCGAACCTTCTCTGAGCAGCCGCCGTCAATCCGAACGAAAAGGACAGATAGAAGTCATCTGCGGCTCCATGTTTTCCGGGAAAACAGAAGAATTGATCCGAAGGCTTACCCGTGCCAAATTGGCCAAGCTGAAGGTGGAAATTTTCAAGCCCTCCATTGACCGGAGATACCACGAATCGGATGTGGTTTCCCACAATGAAAATAGCATCAGATCCACCCCGGTCAACTTTGCAGGGGATATTCTTCTGCTCAGCGGCAATTGCGATGTAGTCGGAATTGACGAGACCCAGTTTTTCGATGAGGATATTGTCAGGGTTGTGCAGCTGCTGGCCAATCAGGGAAAGCGGGTGATTCTTGCAGGTTTGGACATGGATTTCGAAGGGAAACCTTTTGAACCGATGCCACGGCTGATGGCGATAGCAGAATATGTGACCAAAGTCCATGCAATCTGCATGAAATGTGGGGACTTGGCGGCATTTTCACTCAGACTTTCGAATGCTAGAGAAAAAGTGGTTTTGGGAGAAAAAGAAAGCTATGAGGCGCGCTGCCGGAAGTGTTTTTTGGAGGATAAGAAGTGAAGAATTGTCGGATTTGGAATTTCGGATTTAAAAAAACAGGAAGGCCGAGACGAATGTGGGTTGTATACCGTAAATCGCAAATGGTTGATTGGAAAAATATGTTGAATGTGGAGCGACGGAATTTCGAATCTCAAATCTCGAATCTCAAATCTCCATTCCGATGATCCGAAAAACTTCCGGAATTGTGCTCAGTTCGATCCGATACAAGGACACGAGCATCATTGTGAAGATTTTCACACGGGAGCTGGGCCTGAAATCCTATCTGGTCAACGGTGTAAGAACCATGGGAAAAGGGTCCAAAATGGCACTTTATCAACCCCTGACCTTATTGGATCTGGTCGTATATGACAAAGAAAATTCAGGCCTTCAGCGTATTTCCGAAGCAAAACTTCAAAGAGCCCATCAGCGGATTCCCTTTGATTTCCCCAGGACAAGCATCGCGCTTTTTATGACGGAAGTGATCAACCGAACCATTTATGAAAATTACCAAAATGAAGGTCTCTTTGATTTTCTTTCGGAAAGTGTGGTGATTCTGGATCAGTCTGAAGCCCAACTTTCGCATTTCCCATTGGTTTTTTTGATAGAAAAAGCAAAGTTTCTGGGCTTTTCACCCGAAGAGGCTGAGGGTTTTATTTTGGAATCAAAAAATCAACCCTTTAGTGGGGAGGAACTTCCAAAAACAATTGAATATCTTGAAAATCTTATCGGGGAGAAATATCAATGCAGTATGAAAATCTCAGTTTTGCTAAGAAGGAAACTCCTCGATCACCTGTTAAACTTCTATGCCGAACAACTCGACAATCCCAATCCATTCAAATCTTTGGCGATAATTCGCCAGCTGATGGAGTAAAGAACCTGACTTTCAAAAAACTGGATCAAAACAAAAAATTTGTTAAATCCAAAAGCATCGTTTAATATTGTGACATCACCGTGTATGTGCAAGTCAGCCCGCTTTGACTTGAGCTTTTCCTGCAGACCTTTTTTGCTCAGAAAATCATCCACGATCCCAAATACCGCATTTCAACATCTTATTTATTTCATACCCTCTTTATGTATAACATAGAAGAACTCAGAATCAGGCTTTTATCTGAACTGAAGGAGATTGCTGAGGAGCTCGGAGTGAAAAACTTCAAAGGCCTCAAAAAAGACGAACTCGTCTACGCAATTCTCGACCAGCAGGCCATCACCCCTGAGCAGGCCCTGCCCAAGAAAAAGCCTTCTGCCGTGGAAACTCAGACCACTGAACCAGAAAAACCCGCTCCCCCTCCCGCCCCAACTGCTCCAACCGCTCCCTCAGTACCAACGGCAGAAGATCCGGCTGAATTCAAGCCGAAATTCAGAAGACAGAATGTAACGGAAATTCCCACTACGCCTGAATCCGAAAAAGCAGAACCTGCAGCACCTGAAGCAGCACCGGTACCAAAACCTGCCAAACCGGAATGGAAGCAAAAAAGAGAGGAAAGATCAACTTTCGAAAAAAGAGAGCCTAAGCCAATTCAAGAAAGAAAAGAAGTTCAACCTGAGCGGACTGAAATTCCTTTACAAGAAGAACCAAAAACTTTTAGACCTCGTCGCAGAGCATTTGAAGAAGTAGATGTCACGGCTAATGTCACTCCTGAAACTCCCCCAGTGTCAATTCCTGCTGCTGCTCCTTTTGAACCTGTAGCTCCAAGACAGGATTCAGAAATCGAGCTGCCAAGACGCAAGAATTTCAGATCTCCGGATGAAGTAATGGCTCCCGCAGCCGAGACTATCCACAATCCAAACCGCAAAAAACCTTTTGTCAGCCCTAGAGAATTCGATGGCGTTATCGACAATGAAGGAGTTTTGGAAATCATGCAGGAAGGATACGGTTTCCTTAGATCTCTAGATTACAATTATCTCGCTTCTCCGGATGATATCTATGTATCTCCTAGCCAGATCAAGCTTTTCGGCTTAAAGACAGGTGACCATATCAAAGGCTCTATCCGCCCTCCAAAAGAAGGTGAGAAATATTTTGCCTTGCTAAAAATCGCTACTTGCAACGGAAAGACGACAGACGAAATCCGTGACCGTGTTCCTTTCGAATACCTCACTCCTCTTTTCCCGGAAGAAAGATTAAACCTCTCGACCAAGCCTGATGGCTACTCGACTCGAATTTTGGATCTTTTTGCTCCAATCGGTAAAGGACAGCGTGGAATGATCGTAGCTCAGCCAAAGACCGGTAAAACCGTATTGTTGCAGCAAATCGCCAACGCCATCACCAAAAACCATCCGGAAGTACACCTGATGATCCTTTTGATCGATGAACGTCCGGAAGAAGTGACGGACATGGCTAGATCGGTAAAAGCTGAAGTCATCTCCTCCACCTTTGATGAGCAGGCTGAGCGACATGTGAAAGTGGCTAATATCGTTTTGGAAAAAGCCAAGCGAATGGTGGAAGTCGGACATGATGTGGTAATCCTTTTGGATTCGATCACTCGACTTGCCAGAGCACACAACACAGTAGTTCCAAGTTCAGGAAAGATCCTTTCCGGTGGTGTGGATGCCAATGCACTTCACAAACCTAAGCGCTTCTTTGGCGCAGCCAGAAACGTAGAAAACGGAGGTTCCCTGACCATCATCGCAACTGCTTTGGTAGAGACCGGATCCAAAATGGACGAGGTAATCTTTGAAGAATTCAAAGGTACCGGCAACATGGAACTGGCTTTGGACCGCAAGCTGGCCAACAGAAGAATCTATCCTTCTATCGATGTGCTAGGATCGGGTACAAGAAGAGAAGATCTCTTGATGGACAAAGAAGAAATGCAACGTGTGTGGATTCTCCGCAAACTGATGAGTGATATGAACTCCCAGGAATCGATGGAATTTCTGCTAAACAGAATGAAAGGAACCCGGGACAATGCTGAGTTTTTGATCAGTATGAACGGGTAAAAGTCCTGAAAATGTATTCTCAGCCCCCTTGGTTCAAGCCCGAGGGGGCTTTTTGTTTAGTCAAACATGTATTGTTTGAATTTAGGCTAGGTGAGCAGATCAGGATTTCCAAATTTCTGCAAGACACAAAATCATCGTTGGTATGTTTCTATATTAAACTTATGCATCTATCTTCGCAGCTCATTTAGCAGCCTGCCTACCAATTAGTTGAGTTCACCCTAACCCAGCCAATAAGGCAAATCACCAGTTGATGACGAGTAGATTTCTGTTATTCCTTATCGTATTATTCTTTCATCTTTCTTTTGGAGGAAGGGAATTGTATGCACAATGCTCTTCTTGTGATGTGACTATTTCCGGGAACAATAGCCCAAGTCAAACGATTCAATCAAATAACGTCGTCTGTATCTCTGGAAACCGAACCACCTCCATTCCCGTCCAAAATTTGAATAACATAACTTTATGCATACTTCCTGAGGCCACGGTAAATTCAAATCTGCTAACAAATATTGGATCACTGAAAGCCGTAAACAACTATGGTACTTTTATACTTTCCAATCAGCCCAATCAAAACAACTGGATTGTAAGCAATTTTGGCACCATGTCCCTCACGACAAGTCTGAACAGTAATGCGTCAATCTTTAACTACTCCACTTTAAACGTTTCCAACAATCCTGATATCAACGGGACTTTGATCAGCTTTGGCTCCATGAACGTGAATGGGAACATCAGATTCCAAAGCAATACCACTTCGATTATTTCCGGGACCGCAACAGTTTCCGGTCAACTTGAAAACAACTCCTCAATTTCTCTGGCAGGGTCACTAACTGCAGGTTCCCTGAAGATGGGAGGAGGAAAAAAAATCGAAGCCCTGAATGCCAATCAATGTAACTCCATCACAGTATCGGGAGAGTTCTACTCAGACGCAAACAACGGTATTACAGGCAACAACCTTGATTATGCCGGAACTGGCTCCGCACTTTTTGTCAATAAGTTGCCGACGGGAAATGCTAATCCCAAAATCGCCGGCGGCGCAAGTATCGGCTCCTGCCCTGCTGTAAATTGCCTGACCTCAAAGGTAATCACTACAAGCTTCGGATACGACATCGTCTACATCTACAAATGTTCCGACACATTTGTTTTACCTAATCTTTTGGAAGGCGAAGAGCTTTTAGACGTCCAGGTGTTGGTAATTGGCGGTGGAGGTGGTGGTGGTTTCGGAGATGCTGCGGGCGGTGGAGGAGCTGGAGGAATTACTTACCGGAAAAACCTTTCCCTCACCCCTCTCCAGCCCTATGAAGTAAAGGTCGGCAGAGGAGAATTAGGTGCTTTAAATGGAAACATGCCTGGAATTAATGGCCACTCTTCGGATTTCAACAATTTGATGCCGGCTTTTGGTGGCGGCGGAGGAGGATCCACCAATTTCAATAATGGAAACGGAAATTCTGGAGGCTACGGTGGCGGTGGCGCATTTAACGGATCCTCTAATGGAAATGGCGGTCAATCACAGACAAACAATTCCAACAAAGGCGGAAATGCGGGAAACTCAGGAAATGGAAACCAAAGATCAGGCGGCGGCGGCGGCGGTGCCTTTGGACCGGGAAATAATGGAAATGGCAACAATGGAGGCAACGGTTCGGACGGAGTAATAATCGCCACTTCCTGCAATAATTGCGAACCGTTTTCCGGTATTCTACTTGATGTGGACCAAGGCTTCCTTTCTTCAAATGGAATCAGTACGATACTTGCAGCCGGTGGAGGTGGAGTAGGAAGCAACCCCGGCAATGGAAACGGAGGCGGGATACCATCCGCTGGCAACGGGGGCTCTTCGGTTGGAGGAAATGGAAATCGAAGCGGAAAAGGAAATAACGGCATAAAGAACACCGGTTCGGGTGGAGGAGCTGGCCGGGACGGTGGAGGAAGCGGCGGGGATGGAATAGTCGTTATCAGGATCACCTACCGGATATTGCCGGTTGAATTTCTGAACTTCACGGCCGCATTTCATAGCCAAAAACGCTCTGGAATATTGCAATGGATGATTGGGAAGGAATGGGAAAACTCGCATTTTGAGATAGAAAGAGCAGTAAACTCCATTAAATCCTGGGAAAAAATCGGAGAAGTAGTTGGACAAGGCTTTTCTGAAGAGCCGATGGAATATACTTTTGAAGATTCGACATTACCACTCTCCGGAGGCAACGTTTTTTACCGTATCAAGCAAGTGGACTTTGACGGCAATCACTCCTACAGCACCAGCAGAGCGATTCAGCTGCCGCCTTCAGGAGCCAACGAGGCTTGGACCATCTTCCCTAATCCCAGCATATCAGATTCCCCAATACGAATCGAACTACTCCAGCCGGAATTGTATAAAGACGAAAAAATTTCTTTTTCCCTCATCAATCAAATGGGCAATGCCGGAAGCTGGGAAGCAGAATCACCGGAGCATGTTTCATCGTTCGTTTCAGAATGGCTAAGAAAATCCCCGCCGGGGATATATATAGTCCATATCCAATGGGGCATTCACAGCCAGCGGGTTAAGTTGATCAGAAGATAATTATCAACACAAACTATCAATATCCAAATTACTAATCCGAAACAGGGAATTCTCATTACAACGTGACTTGATGTCTTGTTTTGGATATTTTTTTATGAACAAATAATGGATTCATCAGGCAAAAAATTGCCAGTTGAGTTTAGAATTCTTTGGTTTTGTAGTTTGCAACCAAGGGGATAATCGACTATTGGAATAATTGATATATATAGTTTAGATTTATCATATTTACAAAAAGAGCTCCTCTTTAGGGATAAATTCAAACAAAAACATTCCATTTGATTTTAATTAAAGAAAATGCCTTAGAACATCGTATTGACATTGTTTTTAGGGAGTTTTACTAAAAAAACGAACATTGGAATTTTGTCTCTCAAGAAATGTAATCTATATTTGAAATACATTTTTATTGTTTTGAAAATTATTTCGACAGTATATTTGCATTCATTTTCAGAAGCTTGAAAATATCAGAAACCCTTGAAGATTTTTAAAAAACTCTTTCAGTACATTTTTAAGGTTTCCCCAATGATTTTGGGGGCGGGGTTGGTGTTGGGAGGAATGGGGGAAGCTTTTGGGCAAAATCCTAGAATTTTTACAACTCCTGGTGATGGAACCTTCATCGTTCCAGCTGGAGTAACCTCAATTACTGTGGAAGTTTGGGGAGCGGGAGGAAGGGGTGGTTCTCGAACTAGTAATGGAGAAGGCGGAGGCGGAGGCGGAGGCGCCTATTCCCGAAGTGTTATTGCCGTTACTCCAGGACAAGTCTTTAATTACTATGTAGGCTTCGGTTCTTTGACTAACCAAGCCGGAGAAGATTCATGGTTTTCAACCAACACCATATTAATGGCAAAGGGTGGTAACTCCGTGGATGAAAATATTACAGCTGGGGCAACTGGAGGTTCGGCGGCAG
>DATIAI010000673.1:0-7167 GCA_035458065.1 Algoriphagus sp.
TTGCTTCATTGGGAATTGGGAAAAGAAGCTGCCGAAAAAAGTATCGTCGTCAGGGATTTGGGAAGCGATTTGCCGGGATTTGATTTTTCTCCCAACGAAGAAGAATCGGCGTTATCAGTTTTGGGTGAAGTCGAAAAATATCTCATTGAGCCACTCAGCGGAATATTGAAAGCCGGGGCTTTTAAACTTTTTGGAGAACGATATGGACTTAAAAAGCTGGAAAAAAACAGCCATCTCTATACCGGAGATTCCATTGCCTCTGATATTCCCGGGAGGATTTTTGAAGTGATCCGGGAGATCTCTCCCAAAAAGCAGGAAATCAAATTGCTTTTCCCCTCGGGCAAAGTCAACGTCATCTGCCGAAATTATGTCACGGGAGCCGAGGAACTCAAGAAGAAATTGGGTTTGAAAGACGGTGGGGAAGAATTCTTGATCGGAACCAAGACCGGAAGCGGTTACAAGGTCTTTTGGTGTAAGAGGATAAATTAGCTTCGTGTGTTTTTACTCACTCCACAATCGTCCTGAAAGTCAAATTCACCCTCGGTCTCGTGATGAGTTTCGTAGGTGGAAGTCTGTGTAGCCAATGCGTCTGAGTCGTGCCTTTCATCACCAAAAGGCTTCCGTGCTCCAAGACAAGTTCCACTTTCTCCTTCGTCTGCTTGTGCTTGAAAGCGAATTTCCGCTCCGCACCAAAGCTCAGCGAGCCAATGGCACCGTCCTTTTTCAGATCGGTTTCTCCGTCACTGTGCCAAGCCATTCCCTCGTCGCCGCTGTGATACAGGTTGAGCAAGCAAGAGTTGAATGTTTCGCCGCTTTCGGTTTCGATTAGTGTTTTCAATTCCAACAATTCCTTCGTCCAAGGCAAAGCGCGCTTGGTGGTGTTGGAATACGTGTACTCAAAAGGCTTTTCTCCGTACCAGGCAACTTTCCGTTTGGTGATGATTTTCTTGCCAAAGATCACGGCCTCGTCATTCCTCCATTCGATGTTTTCGAGCAGGCTTTTCAAGTAGAAACCTGCCTTTTCGGGGGACAGGAGTCTGCCGTAGTAGTTTACCGTCCCTTCGTAGGGAAGCCAGTTTTTGTGTTTATCTATTGTTTGCTCAAATAAATCCATGCGTTGTATTCTTTCCTCATGCAATGCCCACAAGGACGATAATTGTGCTGAAGAGCTTCTTTCTCCGAGGAGAAGAACACTCTGTTTTCTCTTTTCATCCGCTTGCCTGACTTGCAGACTAAAGTTCCATAGATCTTCAATCTGCTGTTCCCGCCAAAAACAAGCTCTTTGCTCCTGATTCTTTTCCAGAGTTCTGCATCAGACAGCCCACCATGCTCAACCATCATCCCAGCACAAAAGTTAACTGACCGCATCGTGAAAGATGATACCCAAGGTATGACGCTTTCCATCTTTCACTTCGCTGACTCCATGCTTCATATTCACCCGATAGTAGCCTTTTGCTCCTTTTTCAGGCTTGAAATTAGTCGTGAAAATCAAGACATCACCTTTTCTGGGCTTCAAAACAATCGCTTTGGATTGTGCACGTGGAATCTGTTGCGTCAATACGAACTCTCCGCCTGTAAAGTCCCTGTCCGGTTCATTCAGGAAGAGAACGATCTGTATGGGGAAATACACGTCGCCATAAAGATCCTGATGCAAGGTATTGAAACCACCTTTCCCATACTTCAGAATCAAGACCGTTGCTTTCTGCTGCCCGCTTTCGTGGCATTGCCGGAGTAGTTCGGAATGCTCCAAAGGAAATTGTGTCTCGATCTTTAATGCTCGAAACCAAGCGTTCGCGATCGGGGCTAGATGCGGATAAATGTATGTCCGGATGGTCTGAATCAGGTCTGGCAAGGGGTAGTCAAAATATTTGTACTCTCCCAAACCAAACCGGTGTCGGGCCATGACGACCGTTTTTCGATATAATTTCGGGTTGTCATAGTCGGCTTTCAATGCCTCACATTGTTCCTCCGTTAACAACTTCGGAAGGATGGCGTATCCGTTTTGATGCATTGCTTCCGTGATGCTACCCCAGGCCGCATCTTCGATCTTTTGGATGACTGTCTGCATGGTTAAGGCTTCAAAATTCCGATTGAGTCTTCGCACCTTCCCAACCTATGATGGCAGTTTTCCGGGTCGGCCCCCACATGTATCCGCCGAAGGTACCTGAGGACTGAATCACCCGGTGGCAAGGGATGAGAAAGGCGACGGGATTGCTTCCAATAGCAGTGCCGACCGCACGGGAAGCACTAGGATTTCCGATTTTCCCGGCGATGGTGCCGTAGGTTGACAGTTTTCCCATGGGAATTTTGAGCAGACTTTCCCAGACTTTGAGTTGAAAGTCAGTTCCCTTTAAGTGCAGCTTGACTTCGCTCAGTTTGCTCCAGTCATTCTGAAAGATGAACAAAGCGTTTTGCTGCAGCAAATCGAGTTTCCGTTGAAAATCAGCATTGGGAAACTTCAGTTTTAGATCTTCCAAAGCGAGTTTCTCGTCATCCTGAAAGGCCATGTAGCAAACTCCCTTTGCCGTCGAGGCTACAATCAGAGATCCAAAGGGGCTTTCCGCAAAACTGTAATTGATCGCCAAGTCCCTGCCGCCGTCTCTGTATTCAGCCGGGGTCATTCCCTCGATGTTTACAAACAAATCATGTAAACGGCTGGTACTCGAAAGGCCCGTTTCATAGGCCGTATCAAACAAGGTTGCCCGCTCGTTCTTAAGGAGTCTCTTGGCATGCTCCACGCTGATGTATTGCAAAAACTTCTTTGGGCTAGTTCCGGCCCAGTCTGTAAACAGCCGCTGAAAATGGGAAGGACTAAGATGGACCTTTTCGGCCACTTCGTCTAGATTGGGCTGGACCTTAAAGTTGGCTTTGATGTACTTAATGGCTTCTGCGATTCGATGATAATTGAAATCTGCCTGTGTTTCCATAACGTTCAATTTATAAGACAAATCTTCAAAATCGCTGTGAGTCCTAAAATCCGAAATTTGCGATGTTTAAAACAGCTACCAAATGAAAAAGGTCTGTGCGAAGACAGACCTTTGATTTTTCAAAAACAGATGAAGGATTACTCTTTCACTTCTTCGTAATCGACGTATTCGCCGCCTTCGATATTTTTTTTCCTCTTTTCCAGTTCCTCCTTCGGAATAAAATCCACATTCACCGCATCCTTTGGCCTAGAGGCTCGCTGCTGAGCTCGCTGCTGCTCCATAGCGGCTTCATTGACCTGCTTGGCAAACTTTGCCAGCTTGGATCGGAGAAAATAGCGGATGAGTTGGCCCAAAAGCCAACCTACGCCTAGAAGTATTACAAGAAATTTTACCAACGCTTTTTAAGATTTATGGAAACCGGATTATCTACTCAGGTACAGGTTTCGCTCAGAGTAGATTTTTAGAAAATAATCATCCATCAGATCGTCGATGAAATAAATCGATTCACCGGTGGATTTCATTTCAGGCCCGAGTTCCTTGTTGACATTCGGGAATTTGTGGAAAGAAAACACAGGTTCTTTGATTGCATAACCCTTTTTCACAGGTTTGAATTCAAAGTCTGTCACTTTTTTCTCCCCTAGCATCACCTTTACGGCATAATTTACATAAGGTTCCTGATAAGCTTTGCAGATAAATGGTACTGTTCTAGAAGCCCGCGGGTTAGCCTCGATGATATAGACTTTGTCATTTTTGATCGCAAACTGGATATTGATTAATCCGACTGTCTTCAATGCCAAAGCGATTTTTTGGGTGTGCACCTCAATCTGTCGCATTACCAGGTCTCCCAAATTGTAAGGAGGCAATACAGCGTACGAATCTCCGGAGTGGATACCTGCCGGCTCGATGTGCTGCATGATCCCGATGATGTAGACATTTTCTCCGTCACAAATCGCATCAGCTTCCGCTTCTATCGCATTTTCCAGGAAGTGATCGAGCAGAATCTCATTGTTTGGAATATCTCTCAATACATTGACTACGTGCTGCTCGAGTTCCTTTTCGTTGATTACGATTTTCATCCCTTGTCCTCCAAGCACGTAGCTAGGGCGAACCAACAGTGGGAATCCGATCGTCTTACAAAGCTCAAGCGCCTCATCAGTATTGTGGATCGTTCCAAACTCTGGATATGGAACATTTAGCTCTTTCAAAAGGGTGGAAAAGCGACCTCTGTCTTCTGCCAAATCCAAAGCTTCAAAGCTGGTACCAATGATTTTGATTCCGTATTTATCGAGCTTTTCAGCCAGTTTCAAAGCGGTTTGTCCTCCCAGCTGCACGATAACTCCAATTGGATTTTCCTGAAGAATGATTTCGTAGATATGCTCCCAGAATACTGGCTCGAAGTAAAGTTTGTCTGCAATGTCGAAGTCAGTAGAAACAGTCTCCGGGTTACAGTTGATCATAATGGTCTCGTAGCCGCATTCTTTTGCTGCCAAAACTCCGTGAACGCAGGAGTAATCGAACTCAATCCCCTGCCCCACTCGATTGGGTCCAGAACCCAAAACCACCACTTTTTTCTTGTCTGTTCTTACAGATTCGTTTTCTTCTCCGAAAGTGGAATAGTAATAAGGAGTCTGAGCCTCAAACTCTGCCGCGCAGGTATCCACGAGTTTGTACACCCTTTTGATACCCATTTCAGAATAGCGCTTGTTGAAAACCTCACTTTCGCGGCAATCCACCAAATGGGCAATCTGACGGTCCGCGTAACCTTTCTTCTTAGCCAATTCCATCAATTCAAATGGAATGGTGTTTATTTTATATTTTGAAATTTCGGCTTCCAAGTGGATCAATTCCTCTATTTGCTTGAGGAACCACTTATCGATCTTGGTCAGATCGTGGATTGTACGGAATGAAATCCCAAGTTTGAAAGCATCATAAATATGGAACAATCGGTTCCAGCTTGGATTAGCCAAGGAATAAAGAATCTGCGCTTGATCTTTCAGCTCTTTTCCATCTGCGCCTAATCCATTTCGCTTGATCTCAAGAGATTGACAGGCTTTTTGCAAAGCTTCCTGAAAGTTCCTGCCAATGCCCATTACTTCTCCAACAGCCTTCATCGAAAGCCCCAATCTACGGTCAGCGCCTTTGAATTTATCAAAGTTCCAACGTGGGATTTTCACAATTACATAGTCAATCGAAGGCTCGAAATATGCTGAAGTGTTTCCCGTGATGGAGTTGCTCAACTCGTCGAGATTGTATCCAACCGCTAGCTTAGCAGCCACTTTTGCGATTGGATATCCTGTTGCCTTGGAAGCCAAAGCTGAGGATCTTGATACACGGGGGTTGATTTCGATCCCGATGATAGTTTCATTGTCCGGACTTACGGAGAACTGTACGTTACAGCCACCGGCAAAATTCCCGATGCTATTCATCATGGTGATCGCGAAGTTTCTCATTCTCTGATAAACAGTATCAGGAAGCGTCATCGCAGGTGCCACCGTGATTGAGTCACCGGTGTGGACACCCATCGGGTCAAAGTTTTCGATAGAACAGATCACAATCATGTTCCCGATATTGTCCCGCATTACTTCGAGCTCATATTCCTTCCAACCCATGATGCTTTGCTCAATCAAAACTTCGTGAACCGGAGATGCTTGAAGACCGGCAACTAATGCCTTTTCGAAGTCCTCTTCTTTTTCCACAAAAGCGCCACCGGCACCTCCAAGCGTATAAGAAGCTCTGATGATCAAAGGAAAGCCGATTTCCTGAGCGATTTCTTTACCCTGTAGGAAAGAGGTTGCAGTATCTCCTTTACAGACACCTACACCGATCTCCTCCATCAGAGCCTTGAATTTCTCACGGTTTTCTGCTGTATCGATTGCGTCGATATCCACTCCGATCATTCTAACTCCGAAGTTTTGCCAGATTCCTGCTTTATCACAGTCGATGGCAAGATTTAAAGCTGTCTGACCACCCATAGTAGGAAGGACAGCATCGATATCAGGATGATCGGTCAGGATTTTTTTGATGGATTTCTTTTCCAGAGGAAGCAAATACACATTATCGGCAGTCACCGGATCGGTCATGATCGTGGCAGGATTAGAGTTAATCAGCGTCACGATAATGCCTTCTTCACGAAGGGAGCGAGCTGCCTGAGAGCCTGCATAGTCAAATTCGCAAGCTTGGCCGATGACGATCGGGCCTGAACCGATGATGAGAACGTGCTTGATGCTACTGTCTTTTGGCATTTCGAGGTGGGATAGGGAGAGAGAAATTACTTACGTCCAAATTGGCGCAAAATTAGAAAAATAATCCGAAGAGGGAAAGATTAATGCAAAAGTATCATGGGAGAAAGCAAAAAGATCGGTCTTGCGAAGTTTAAAGTAAGCAGTGAAAGTGCGCAGAAAGGCAAAGGAAGTATGATAAATTCAGTGATCTAAAAGTTTCCGAATATCAGATTTCTGACTTTAGCTTTCTGAATTTTGGAACTGGTTACTGAGACTGAAAACTGATTTCATACTTTTAACGGAATGAACTGGAATGAATTTGAGTTTTTTCCGATAATGGGCGAAACGCTAACCGCTGAAAACACCCTAAAACTAGATTTTACCGCTGCAAACCGAGAGTTGAAAACCATAAATCTTGTGGATACCGGAGACTTTGATCGTTATGTTTTCAGTAAGCTGAAGGATAAAAACAAGAAATTCGGAATCGGCGGCTATTTGGAAAACCGGGCGATCTACAGTCGAAGTGACGTTTTTGCAACGGCAGAAGCTGATTTCAGAAATATCCACTTAGGTATTGACATTTGGACCCAGGCAGGAGCGCCAGTATTTGCGCCTTTGGATGGTAAAATCCACAGCTTTCAGGATAATACAGGTTTTGGAAACTATGGTCCCACGATCATTTTGGAACATGAACTTGCAGGGAAAAAGTTGTTTTCACTTTACGGACACCTCTTTCGCCGCGACCTAGAAAAATTGAAAATCGGAAAAGTGATCAAATCCGGAGATTTATTCTGTCATGTCGGACCTTTCCCGGAAAATGGAGATTGGCCTCCACACTTGCACTTTCAGCTGATGTGGGATCTGGGAGATAACATTGGAGATTATCCCGGTGTGGCAGCAGAAAAGGATTTGGAGTTTTATCGGAATAATTGTCCGGACCCAAATTTGATTTTGAGGTTTATGGATAGCCCGTTATGAGCTTTGATTAAATTAACAACCGCACTTCTTTGCCAAAAAGT
>DATIAI010000674.1:0-12023 GCA_035458065.1 Algoriphagus sp.
CCGATATCCTGGAATCGGACGATGTTACTTTGATCTTCTTTTATGATCAGGTTATTGAATTCCTGTGGAGAACTCAGTCGGCTTTTGGTTCTGACGGAGAGTTCAATGCTTTGCCCCTCAATTCGGCCTGAAGGTAGTTCCACGTTTTCACTTTGAACTTTACTAAGGACATCCAAAGGAGTAATTCCATAAGATGCCATTTTCAATGGATCCATTCTCAAACGGATCGCATATTCTTTTTCTCCCCAAATCTGTACCCTACTGATACCGGGAATGGTCTGAAGTCTTTCCTTGAAAATATTGTCAGCCAAATCAGAAAGCTCCAACAGGCTGCGGCTTTCACTTTTCACATTGACTCCCACAATCGGTTGGGAATCAGCATCGGCTTTTGAAACTACCGGTGGCTCCGCATCGGGAGGCAGGTTTCGCTGTGCACCGGACACTTTGTCCCGAACGTCATTTGCTGCTGCTTCAAGATCAGCTCCAACTTCAAACTCAACCGTGATGTTGCTCCTACCGTCAGCCGAGGTGGATGTAAGGGACTTAATTCCCTGGATTCCATTGATTTGCTCCTCGAGAGGTTCTGTGATCTGAGCTTCGATGACATCTGCATTGGCGCCGACATAGGAGGTACTCACGTTGATCACCGGGGGATCCACGCTAGGATATTCACGGATACCCAGCATTGAAATCCCTATTCCTCCAAATAGCAGGATGACGAGGGACATCACTATGGCCAATACAGGCCGGTTAATACTGATTTGAGATAAGCTAGCCATGCTTAATTGAGTTGATTTGGTTGGATAGGCATTCCTTGCCTTACTTGCATCACACCAGTTGTGAGTACCAGATCGCCTTCGTTCAGTCCCGAGAGGACTTGCACTTGTGTATCTGTCCGGGTTCCAATCTCAATAATGCGCTGCTCAGCTTTGCCTCCCTCTCCTACTACAAATACTTTGTAGCCTGAAAGTTCAGGGATAACCGATTCTGCCGGAACCATCAATGCATCTTCTGTAACTTCCAAGATAAAGCGGATCTTCACAAACATTCCTGGAAGGAATCTTCCGCCTTTATTGGAACTTTGCGCTCTCAGCTTAAGCGTACGAGTCGCCAAATCAATCTGCGGCTCGAAAGCATATACCTGACCTTGAACTTCTTCGGTGGAGGACTCATTGGTAAAGAAAACCGGAGAACCTACTGTCACCTGATTGGCATATCGCTCTGGGATTGAAAATTCGATTTTGATCGGATCAATGTTGACTACAGATGTAATCACATCGTTGGTCCCGATTACACTGCCTTCGCTGATAAACCTCAATCCCAATATACCATTAAAAGGTGCGCGGATCACGGTTTTGGTCAATTGTGCTTCCACCAATTTAATATCAGAAAGAGCCGTATTGTACTGATTCAAAACGATATCGTATTCTTCCTGAGAGATTGCTTCTCTTGCGAGCAATTGCTTTTGTCTGTTTTCCTGAGTTTCAAACAGCTTTTGGGTGTATTGCAATCTTTGATATTGAGCCTGAAGCTCATCGTCATTGAGGTAAATCAGGGGAGTTCCTTTGGTAACATATTGCCCTTCCTTGAAAGCAATTTTAGTCACCAACCCTGAAATTTCGGATCGCAGCGATACCGACTCATTTGGCAAAATCGTCCCTGTGACTTGAAGTTGGTTTCTAAGGGTCTCTTTCTGAAGTTTGACCACATTTACAGGTAATGTCTGATCTGCACCTCCTGCGGATCCGGAGACTGCAGCGGGTCCATTTTCTTCATTTAGTTTAAGTCTCGGGTAGAAAAATGCAATCGCTACAATCAATACAATACCTACAATAAGGGCAATTTTGGTTTGTTTTTTCATTTAAGGCTAGAAGTCTGGTTACTGTTGGTTTTTAATAAAAGCCAGAGATAGATGGTTGAATTGGTCTGGTTGCTCCACATTGACTACGTGGCCACACTTTTCGAGAATATTGAGAATTGAGTTTTTATGATTCTTCACCAGATTTTTCACAGGTTCCAAAAACATGACATCCTGGTCTCCCATCACATAAAGTGTCGGAATTCCCAGATCTTTTTCTTTAAAATATTTTAGCAAAGGATTAATGTCACTGGTCAGCTTAAACCAGCGGATAAATTCTTTTTGGCAAAGCTTCTGAGCTTCTCTGATAAAAAGATTACGGGACTCGGCATGTTGCTTTCTTGGCATGATGACAAAAGCAAACAACCTGTAAAGCCACATATAGGGAATCACACGCTTGAAGGTGTTTCCCAAAAAAACCAAAATCCTACTTTGCACATTGAGTCGGGTCACTGCACCCGCCATAATCAGTGATTTAACCCTTTGAGGCTGAAGCTCGGCTAGTTGACGGGCGATAATTGTCCCCAAAGAAACCCCCATGAAATGTGCAGGAGGGGTCTGAAGATGATCCAGAACTTCAATAATATCTTTTGTGACAGCCTCGAAGGTATATTTATCACTCCAGATTGCCTGGGAGAGATCCACAGATTTCCCGTGGCCTCTGAGGTCAATAAGGAGTAGGTTGTGTACTTTTTTGAAATCCTTCAATTGCTTATACCAAACCGCAGATGATCCTCCGGCGCCATGGATGAAGACCACCCATTCGTTGCTCTGCGGATGTATAAATTCTTTGTAATACAACATAACAGCTTAGACTGCCAAAAAGGACAAAAGTTTACCGGACACCTAAATTACGGCATATAATGGGCAAGGATACATAAAAGATACTGGTGGCAAATCTTCGCTATCAAAGGGAAAAAAAGGGGATGCTAATTTGTCATTCCTGATTTTCAGCAAATATTCTCCTGAAGATTTGTTTTATAGTGACCAACCTATGGTTGTTTGAAAAATGTAATCCAGTTCGGAGGCGCCTTCTGTTGGTTGGTTATCGTAGTTCATGGTAGTTCCTACTTTAAAATAAAGATCGAATTTAAACTCATACCGGATGTCAAATTTAAAATCTGTTCTGAATCGATCTTTCTCAGTCATGCTTGGATATGCAGTGACGGTCGTCAGGAGGTCAAGATCCCCGATGTCAAAAATGTTGTACTGCGCACCGAGAAATGCCTCACCGGATTGGGAGGCGGACTCATCATTGAGGAATTTTTCATTGTTGAAGTTGACCCCGGCCGAAAATCCCAAGTAGGTTTTATTGGTGTGCACCAGGTATTTTCCCACACCCACCATGTTGGAGGTTCTCAGATCAAGAAGTTGCTCTGTGTTGGATAGCATACTGAGCGAATACATCAGATACCAATCTTTGGGCAGGAAATAATTGTAGGTAGCACCAAACTCCGTTCGCTTAATGGGATCGACTGCTTCCTGAGTTGATCTTAGTGCGTTAAATGTCAGATTAGCCTTCCATCTGTCGGCCAGATATCCCACACCGGTATTGAAGGTCACCTGCCGCAGATCATTCGCCTTGGTAAAGTTGGTTCCAATGTCGAAATTTAAAGATAGCCGACTCCAAAAGCCCTCGTCCAGTGCGTTGAGATAGACGATTTGGCTCCTTGGAACCTCCACTTTGTCCCCTGGAGGCTGCTCAAGATCTTCCCGGTTTTTGGAAAATTTCAGTACCAGATCGGGCATGTGGGTGTCTATTTCCACAATACTGTCATTTACGCTCCGGATTCTTCCGTTGTACCTCCTGCCATCCGACAAAGTGATCAGGTAGTTTGTTTTCGAATACACCCGCTTGATGTTGCCCCATTTGATCTTGAAATCAACATCGGAATAGTCAGTTTCGATGCCGAGTATGTTTTTGTCCATACTTTTGATTTCTCCGATGATCAGGTCATTGTTGCTGAGTATCAGCGAGTCTGTCTGGGCATTGACTCCAAAACCGACAAAAAAAAGGATCAAAAAAATCTGCCACTTCTTCATATGGATTTCAATTTTTAATAAAAGAAAAATACAAAAAAAAAGCGCCCCAATTATTGGAGCGCTTAATACCTGATTTAAATCATAAATCAATTGAAAATGTATCTCAACCCAAACTGCATTCTCCAAACATCATTGACAGATGCTGTAGATCGATAGGTTTCTGAAATCAGATCAGAGCCCAAATTTCTGAATCTGTATTGGGGAACACCATTTGCATCGGCAGGTCCTCCCTGTGCAGTGGTTGGAACCACAAGTGGTTGGGTGGAATTGAAGGTTTTACCCAATCCCCAATCGGAGTTAAGCAGGTTTCCGATATTCAAAATATCAATTCGGAATTCCAGAGTGTTTCTCTTGTTGTTGATATTGGTAAACAACTGCTGGGCAAAAGTGAAGTCAGCTCTAGTAACCATCGGCATGATGACAGCACCTCTCTCAGCATATTTGCCTCTGTTTTCGCTCAAGTAATCATCCTGCTGAATGTATGCTTCCCATGCAGCTGTCTGCTCTGCGACGGTAAAAGTTTCGCCACTGGCTGAATACTCTTGAAAATTCATTTCGCCGGTGTTAGCTGGAATGTAGATCAAGTCATTGGCTGTACCGCCATCACCGTTCATGTCGCCACCGAATACATAACTGGCGTTACCCAAAGTTCTGGATTCCCAGAAAAGTGATACTGAAGTGTTGCCAAATTTAAATAAGTCTTTGCTGTAGCTTAGAACTCCAAATACTCTATGGCCAAGGTTGTTGGAAGAGAAACCAACGCCTGGGTTATTTGGATCACCCTGATGTGCGTTACCAAACCATGTACCTGCTGCAATGGATCCCGGATCCACTGTGTTTTTAGACTCGCCATAGCTATAGGCAGCTTTTACATACAATCCATTTGCAAATGGTTTTTCCAAAGAGACGGAAGCTACCCATGAATTTCCCACAGCCTGATTGGAAAGGGTTACTGCATTCGGGATGTTGGAATTGATTCTATTACCTGAAGTCCATCTAGGTCTGTTATCAGGACCTGCAAACGAAGCATTGGCAGCAGGTAGGTTGGCATTGTAGTAGGCTACACCATTTACATCTGAACTATAGATAAATTCACCGGTAGCTACCAATCCCCACGGAAGCTGCTGGTCTATCCCGATGTTTGACCTCCAAACCTGAGGGAATTTAAAATCGGTCTCCGTCAAAGCCAATTCATAAGAGGATGCTGGGTTTCCAGAAACCTCACTTGGCTTGTATGCATCAGGATCTGGATTGAAAGGTCGAGAGACGAGTGGCTGGTTGGCTCTTGTATCCAGTTGCTCAAAGCCGGTCAGGATTCCGTTGTTACCAACTTGGTTTGAAATCCACACGTAGGCTGGACGACCGGTGAAGATACCCGTTCCACCTCTAACCTGAGTTTTTTGGTTGTTGAATACATCCCAGTTGAAACCTACTCTAGGAGACCAAAGCAAGTTGGGGTCAGGAAGCTGATCAGTTCTGAATTTTACTGTCTCACCGGCTGGATTGATAAAGTTATATCCTTCCACCTGCTCGTTTCGAAGTGCCGTTTCAGCAAAGAATGGGACGTCAACTCTCAGACCAATGGTCGCCTTGAAATTTGACCTTACCTGGATTTCGTCCTGGCCGTACAAGCCAAAATAATTTACTTTCAAAGGCTGAATAGGTTTCTCAGAACCCGGTATGTTATTCCATCTTACCTGGAATCTTCTAAGGTCTACATTAGTAGGAACTGTATTTCCGTTGGCCAAAAAGTTTTCGGCATCGGTATAGAAGTCCTCCAAAGAGTTGTAAACATAAACTGACTGGGAACCAGGGAAGAATACGTTTTCAGATTCATAGCGTTCGTAGCTGAAACCTGCAGTAATGGTATGCTTTCCCTTGAAAATCTGAAGATTATCCTGGATCTGAAAAGTCTTGTACCTCAACTCGTTGTTTGGCGTGAATGGCTCAAATCCAAAAGAAGTATAAGTAGCACCATCTTCAAGAATATCTACCATCGGGAAAAATTCACCTTTGTACCCGCGGCTTTCGTCCTGATAAGTATAACCCACGATCAAACTGTTGGTCATGTTGTCCTTCAGCCTTGAATTCAATTCTGCTACGATTGAGCGGATGTTTTCCAAAATGCTGTAGTTGGAATTTTGGAAGTTTAGGGCATCAGGTCTGCCGTTTCTGTTTCCAAATCCAAGTGAAGTTGAGCCAGACATCAATACATCCGTGGATGAATTCAAGTGGTTGTATCTCAGGCTTAGCTTGTGTTTGTCATTGATATTGTAATCAAGTTTTACAAGAAACTTTGTACCAACAGTTTCATTGTCATATCCTTCGTAAGGGCCAGTTTCGTAATCAAAATTGTCTCTCAAAAAACCGCTCAACTGATCAAGATCGGACGCTAATACTCGGGTCACGTTCCCTTCAATTGCTTCTCCGCGGTTAGCAACCCATGTAGTGCCCGGTCTAGCTTCACTTTCATCCTCGAACGAAGCAAAGAAGAAGAGTTTGTCCTTGATGATTGGTCCGCCCAATCTGAAACCGATTTGGTTGTAGGTAAAATCACCTGGATTGAAAGTGTTTTCGCCAGCCTCAGTTCCTACATTGTTGTTATTTCTCCAGAAATAATAAGCAGATCCTGAGAATTCGTTTGTTCCTGAGCGAGTTACTGTATTGACACCTGCTCCGGTAAAGTTTCCTTGTCTGACGTCATACGGAGCCACGTTAACTGAGATTTGCTCGATGGCATCCAAAGAAATGGGAGAAACCCCTGTTCTTCCACCTGGATTACTTCCTGAACCCAAGCCAAAGGAGTTGTTGAAGTAAGAGCCATCCACGGTGATGTTATTCAATCTTGAATCCTGACCAGCAAATGACTGTCCATTTGACTGAGGTGTCAGTCTGGTGAAATCGTTGATGTTCCTTGAAATGGTAGGAAGTTTACTGATTGCTTGGTTATCTATTGAGGTATTTGCACCGGTTCTTTCACTTGAAAAGAGGTTGTTGGCACTGGCTGTAACCAACACTTCAGAAAGTTCCTGTCCATCTTCCACGAGGGTGACATTCACGTTGGAAAATACGCCCAGTGAAAGAACAATACCTTCCACTTCTTGTGTAGCGTACCCAATAAATGAAACTGAAAGTCTGTAAGGTCCACCAACACGCATGCCGGGGATCGAATACTTACCATCCAAATTTGAAACCGCACCATACCGTGTTCCGGATGGAAGGTGAGTTGCAACAACATTCGCTCCGGGAAGCGGTTGACCATTTGCTTCTGCCACTACACCAGAAATACCCGAAGTAGTTACACCCTGTGACAATGCAATTCCGGTGCTGAGCACAAGAAACAACATTGCCATCAAGTTTTTCAGTAAATTTTGCCTCATAATTTTTTGTTTAGGTAAAAGTTGGTTTTGATTGGAAATTCCAGCAAAGGTAAGTTTGGCTACCTGATCCTTAGGTAAGTTAACGTTAAGTTTTGCAGCCCAAATTTCACATTTTTTAACGAAAGCTTAACACCCCTCCCAAAACAATTTTTATGTTTTATTGTGGGGAATTTTGATTTTTTTGAAGGCTATTTTTGAAAAACTGCAAGGATAAATTGAAAATTATTCCAGTTTTTGACCCTTCATTTACAAATCGTTTATATCATAAACCCTAGGCTGGAAGCTTGTCGTTTCCCCTTACTGCAGATAATTCAATTATATTTAGGCTGAATCACAGAATATTATTCCATTGAGAAATAAAAACATTATTTGGCTCTATTTGTTTTTGTTGGCGACTTTAGCCGATCTGGCTTTCGTAATTGAAGGAAATTCTGAAATGAGATTTTATTCTAAACCACTGATTCTTGTGGGCTTAATTCTCTATTTCTACCAGATCACCAAGCCAATTGCAACTACGCTGTTAACCAAATCTATTCTTGGTGCCCTGATATTTTCCTGGATTGGCGATATCCTATTGTTGTGGTCACACCTTTTTATCTATGGCCTGGGTGCCTTTTTGATGGCGCATGTTTGTTATATCATTGGATTTAAGCTTGCGCAAAATGGTCCAACCCGGTTGGACCAAGTGAATTTTATAAAGGCTTTTTTCTACAATCTTCCGATATACCTCGCAGCAGCTTTTGTATTCTACCTGATAAATCCCAACCTGGGAAATATGAAAATCCCGGTAATTGCCTACATCATTGTGATTGTAAGCATGGTCGCTACTGCCCGGGACAGGTTCAAAAAATGTAATCCTGCATCTTTCTGGCAGGTTTTCATAGGAGCAATTTTATTCTTCATTTCTGATGGAGCTATTGCAATCAGCAGGTTTTTCGTTGAATTCCCTGAATCCGGAATCTTGATCATGGGTACTTATGCCATCGCGCAATTATTGATCGTGATGGGAATCCGATCTTATCTCATCAATCACAAATAAAAAAGAGGCCGAAGCCTCTTCAATTATTTTTTCAAACTGACTCGAATCGAGAGTTCTTCCAGCTGATCGTCTGCAATCGTACTCGGTGAATCGATCATCACATCTCTTCCTGAGTTGTTTTTTGGAAAGGCAATGTAATCCCTGATCGAATCCGAGCCTCCAAAAATCGCACAGATTCGGTCAAACCCGAATGCAATTCCTCCGTGCGGTGGTGCGCCGTATTCGAAGGCCTCCATCAGAAATCCAAACTGCTTTTGAGCTTCTTCGTCAGTAAATCCAAGATGCTTAAACATCAACTGTTGCGTTGGACGGTCATGGATTCGGATAGATCCGCCACCAACTTCCACCCCGTTGATCACCAAATCATAGGCATTGGCACGAACCGCTCCGGGATCAGTTTCCAGCAAAGGAATATCCTCACGCTTCGGAGAAGTGAACGGATGGTGCATTGCATGAAAGCGTTTGGTCTCCTCATCCCACTCCAAAAGCGGGAAGTCTACCACCCAAAGTGGCTTGAAGACATTTCTGTCGCGAAGCCCAAGTTCCTCACCCATTTTCAATCTTAATTCAGAAAGCTGCTTGCGAACTGTCTTGGCATCTCCACTCAAGACCAACATTAAATCACCTGGTTCAGCACCAAATGCGTCCGCCCAAGTTTTGAGATCTTCCGGAGAATAGAACTTATCCACACTTGACTTTAGAGTTCCGTCAGTGTTGTATCGAAGGTAGATCATACCTTTTGCGCCGATTTGAGGGCGCTTTACCCATTCAGTCAGCTCGTCGATTTGCTTTCTGGTGTATTCGGCGGCGCCTTTGGCACAGATACCAACCACCAATTCCGCATTGTCAAAAATTGCAAAGCCTTTACCCTTTGCCAATTCATTCAGTTCTACGAATTTCATGTCGAAGCGAAGATCCGGCTTGTCGTTTCCGTAACCTTTCATCGCTTCGGCAAATGTCATGTGCTCTACATAACCCAATTCAACTCCTTTTACTGAGGAAAATAGGTGCTTGACCAGGCCTTCGAAAGTATTCAGAATGTCTTCCTGAGTCACAAAAGCCATTTCGCAGTCGATCTGGGTAAACTCTGGCTGACGGTCTGCACGAAGATCTTCGTCACGAAAACACTTCACAATCTGAAAATATCGGTCAAATCCCGAAACCATGAGTAATTGCTTGAAAGTCTGCGGTGATTGAGGTAAAGCATAAAATTCACCTGGATTCACTCGGCTTGGAACCACAAAATCCCGAGCACCTTCAGGAGTAGACTTGATCAAAACCGGTGTTTCAACCTCAATGAAGTTTTGCCCGTCCATGTATTTGCGGGTTTCCTGCATCATCCGGTGACGCAGTTGCAGCTTCTCTCTGACGACATTTCGACGAAGATCGAGGTAGCGATACTTCATTCGCAATTCATCCCCTCCGTCTGTTTCATCCTCTATTATAAAAGGAGGAACCTTAGCGGCATTGAGTACTTCCAATTGGGTGACCTTGATTTCAATCGAGCCGGTTGGCATTTTATCATTCTTAGCCGTCCGTTCGATGACTTTGCCGCTTGCTGAAACCACAAACTCACGTCCTAACTGTGCAGCTTTTTCCAAAAGGCTTTTATTTGAGGAACCTTCTTCAAAAATCAACTGAGTCACACCATACCGATCGCGGAGATCCACCCAGATCAATCCCCCTTTGTTTCGGACACGCTGTACCCAGCCCGCAAGAGTCACTTCCTGATTTACATGGTCGAGGCGCAATTCGCCACAAGTATGAGTTCTCAACATTTTGATTCCTTGATTTTTTGGGAGGTCAAAGATAAATAATTGATCCAGAGATCACCATTTCTCTTTTGAAGATTCGCAATAAATAGAAGATTTCGCTTTAGAAAAGTCATTTTTTTGAAGAAAAATTTAAAAAGTTATAAATCAGCCTTTTTCACTTTTCTTTTACTTTCTGCAACATTGCGGCACGAAAATTGGCTGTTTCAACCCATTCTGCGGCCTTCCGCTTGGAAAAACGCCCTAATTTCCCTTGATTAGAAATTATTTTAATTCTGCCCATAAAACTTAGTGATTAATGAACAATAAATGGATAGGTTTTGCAGCCCTTTTTATCGCCCTTGGTGCCGCAGCCATTTTCCAAATCGGCAATTTCATCTCGAATCCTCCAGAGGAAGAAATCGTCGTTGCCCTTGACAGTACCGGAGTTGAAAAACAAAAAGAAGTATTCCTCTATGGTATAAATGTCACCGGCCTGAGCATAGTAGAAGGTACCGTCAGTAAAAATCAAACCCTGGCATCCATTCTTTCTCCATTCAATGTCCCTTACCAAATCATTGACGAAATCGCCAAAAAATCCAAAAGCGTTTTTGATGTAAGGTGGATTGCTGCCAACAAAAAATTCACAGTGCTCACTCCGGCAGATTCTCCACAGGCACAATTTTTTATCTACGAGCCAAATCCTGCTGAGTATGTGGTGTTCAACCTCGACTCCATGGAGATCTACAAAGCCGAAAAGCCGGCAATCATTAAAAAAAGAGAAATCGGTGGTGTGATCGAAACTTCACTGTATGTTGACATGGTGAAGCATGGTATTTCACCGGAAATCATTGACCAGTTTGCCGATTTGTACGGTTGGTCCGTCGATTTTCAACGGTTACAAAAAGGTGATTTGTTTAAGGTCGTCTTTGAGGAAAAAGTCATCGAAGACGTAGTAGTTGGTGTTTCTGAAGTTCAGCTCGCGTATTTTGAGCACATGGGGCAGCCATACCACGCCATCCCATTTGAGCAAAACGGACAGGTTACTTTCTTTGACCAAAATGGAAACAGCTTCAAAAAAGCTTTTCTCAGAGATCCGCTTAAATATACCCGCATCAGCTCCAAATACAATCTCAAAAGGTTTCATCCAGTTCAAAAACGGTTCAAAGCACACCTTGGAACCGACTACGCAGCTGCGACAGGTACGGAAATCCGCTCTGTGGGTGACGGTACCGTTACAGAAGCCCGATACACTTCCGCCAACGGAAATTATGTAAAAATCAAGCATAACGGAACCTACACGACCCAATACCTGCACATGTCAAAAATCGGCAAAGGAATCAAACCCGGAACCCGCATCAGACAGGGACAGGTGATTGGATATGTGGGAAGCACCGGTTTGGCCACCGGACCTCACCTTTGCTTTAGATTCTGGAAAAATGGAAAACAGGAAGATTGGTTGAAAGAAAAAATCCCGCCTTCCGAGCCAGTTCTTGAGGCAAACCGCGCAGCGTTCAATGCTAAAAGGGATGAATCTCTACGGCTTTTGGCTGAAATCGGAACCAACGGTGAAAAGAAACTGGTGGCTGAAATCCCTTACCAGGAATATCCTGGAATCGAATAGGAATTTTCTCCTTTAATTCTAAAAATATCCCAATGGTGGATTTGATCGCGTAAATTTCGATCAAATCCACTTTTGCATTAATGGCACAAGAAGAATCCATAAGAATAAATAAATACCTCAGTGAGGTGGGGTTTTGCTCTCGCCGAGCAGCTGATAAACTGTTGGAAGAAAACAGAATTACCATCAACGGGAAACTTCCGGAACTCGGTACCAAAGTTTTTCCACAGGATGAGGTGAGGGTAGACGGAAAACTGATCGGAACACCCAAAAAAATTCATACTTACATCGCATTCAATAAACCAGTCGGTGTCGTGTCTACCACGGATGT
>DATIAI010000675.1:0-2432 GCA_035458065.1 Algoriphagus sp.
GGTTGAGGTGGATAGATGTAGGTATTTCTCACCATGAACTCTTTCAGGATATCATTCTGAATGGTTCCTGAAAGTTGCTCGGGTTTCACTCCCTGCTCTTCCGCAGCCACGATGAAAAAAGCCAAAATCGGAATTACCGCGCCGTTCATAGTCATGGAAACCGACATCTGATCAAGGGGAATCTGGTCAAAAAGAATCTTCATGTCTTCCACTGTATCGATGGCAACACCGGCTTTTCCCACATCTCCCTGAACTCTCGGATGGTCTGAATCATAGCCACGGTGGGTTGCCAAATCAAAGGCGACCGAAAGGCCTTTTTGGCCGCCAGCCAGGTTTTTTCGGTAAAAAGCATTGGATTCCTCTGCGGTAGAAAAGCCAGCATATTGTCGGATCGTCCATGCTTTTTGCACATACATGGTGCTATAGGGTCCACGAAGAAAAGGAGGAATTCCCGCAGAGAAACCTATATGACTGAGCTGGGAAATTGTTTCTGAATCAAACTTTCCAGGAATAGAAATCTGCTCAGGAGCTTCCCAAGCTATGGATTCTTTACCATTAGCGGAATGAATTTCTCTGGATTTCCAGTTTTTAAAATCAGGCCTCATGCTTCCTTTCGATGTTGAAGTTCCACCAAATATGAAGCTCGACTTGGCTTCAGTTCGAAGTCTTTTTCCTCGATAAGAGAAACCCCAAGGCTATTTTTCACCCGGTCAGAAGCTGGGTATTTATTGGCTCCGATTTTGGAAATTTTTCCAGAGAGAACCGCATTCTGCTGATTTAGTCGGCTTTCCCGGACTTGGCTATGAAGCTCACGGGAATTAAAGGCAGCAAGCCAACCACCCTTTTCTTCCAAATCCTGAAGTCCGGACTTGATTTGATCCATGATTTGGGAAATCAATTTATCGAGGTAATAAGATCCGGCAGCGGGATCAGGGACTTTGTCCAAATAGGATTCATGCACTAAAATCGAGGAAACATTTCGGGCAATCCTAAGCTCAAGATCGCTTGCTTTTTCTTCCTGAAGCGGCTTTACCCAAAGACCATTTACTCCTCCAAACACAGCTGCCATCGCTTCGTAAGTTTGCCGGATAAGATTATTGTTTGGGTCTAAAATCGACTTGGACCAATCTGAGGTCTTAACAAAAACGGTAATATCTGCTGGATTCAAATTTACCCCATATTGAAAAGCAAGTTCTGCAGCAAAAAAACGCATAGCCTTGAGTTTGGAAATTTCAGGGAAATGCGATTCTGCAACAGATGAATAAAAAACGCCTTTCCTTAAGATTTTTTCCGGTTCAATTCCTGAATGCCCGATCAGGTCGATGATTTCTCCAAATCCAAAAATCAACTCGTCCAAACCAGAGGCTCCCGAATCAGCATATCGCCCAAATTGAAAGGCGAATGGATGAAAGTTCTGAAAATCCTTAACGATAACGATTACTTTTCTGAACGTCGCTAATGCTTCCTCCCAGCTTTTCCCTTCATCAAAAAGTAAATCCATCGGAGACCAAAGGAATGCCCCAGTTAATTTCATTGCATCCAATCCGGTTTTTCGGACCCAATCCAAAAATTCTTCCAAAACCAAAACAGGATCCCCTAGCGGCTTGACCAAAATACTTATGAATTCCGGCTGGACACCTTTCAATTTTTCATCTAAATTCTCATCAACTTTCAGGTGCAAAATCAGGCCATTTGCTCCATTTTGGAGGAAATTCAGAATTTCTTTATTCGAGGAGCCCGGAAAAACCCCAGCAAAATTCACCCAATTTCTGGGTGAAAAATCAGGTTCAGTGGTATCATTTTCAAAGCTTAATTCGGGCAACTTTGAAAGACCAATTAAATCCTCCTGGGTATAAAAAGGCTCAATTTCGATTTTATCCCAAAGCAGGGACTTCAAACTTTGGTCAAAGTCCTTTCCCTTCAAATCCCGGAATGCCTGATTTTTCCAAGCTTCTTTATTTGAAGGCGAAAATTCACTAAAAATAGTTGAGATCATATTTGGGTGTTATAAGTCCTGGTTTTGGATATGATCAAAAATAAGGAATGCCTGGGGAATTGCCTTTGGAAATTGAAATGAAAATAAAACCTCTATTCAACTATTATAATCGACTGACAGTCAATGAAAAAACGAAAACAAATGCAATTAGCTATTCACCGGAAGAATATTTCTTTGAATGAAGGCAGCTAAAATGAATAGAATTGGAATAAAATTGGTGACCAAATTTTATTTTGCACCTAGCTAAAATTCTCTAATTATTGACTTTTTCAAGCTTAAATTGATTTTTTATTTAAGTTAATTTTCCACAAATTTGACGCCCCTGCTTTCGCCTAGGGGTCACAGAATTACCAGCAAATCTTTTCTAAATGAGTTTGGAAGCTAGCGCCGTATGGAATGAGTGTTTGCGTGTTATAGAACAACACGTCAACGAGCA